>DAOKZF010000085.1:0-7511 GCA_035325785.1 Miltoncostaeaceae bacterium | reverse complement strand
CCGCCGATGCTGCGGCGCTCGAGCGGGCGATCCTCGGCCTGCGCCCGACCCGCGAGAGGATCACCCTGGAGGCGACCGGTGGGTTTCGGCGCCCGCCGATGGAGGAGACCCCCGCCAATCGCGCCCTGTGGCACACCGCGCGGGCGGCCGCGCAGGCGCTTGGCATGAGCGTCGAGCAGGCGCGGGTCGGCGGGGGATCCGACGGCAACCTCACCAGCCCGCTGGTCGCGACGCTGGACGGGCTCGGCGCCGTCGGGGATGGTGCCCATGCCGACCACGAAAACGTGGTGATCGCCGCCCTGCCCGAGAGGGCGGCCCTGCTCGCCGCCCTGTTGATGATGCCGCCCGGAGGTGCGACATGAGCCCCCAGACGATCGCTCTGTCCAGCGTCACCCGCATCACCGACTTCGCCGAGAACCCGCCGGATTTCGCGCCGCAGCCCCGCGACACCTGGGCGCGCGGCGACTACGTGCTGGCCGAGATGCTGCCCGGGCAGATCGAGACCTATCCGGTTGAGGGAGCCGCCGGGCGTGCGATCGACATCCGACCGGGCGACCGGCTGGTCGGGGTGCTCGGCGACCGTGCGGCAACCCTCGAGGTGGTCGGCGGTTGGCGCCACATCGGCGATGACCTGAGGATGCAGACCCTCACGGTCGCCGGCGTGCTCGGGGTGGCGACCTCCGCTTCGACCCTCAGTCGTCCTCTGGCGCCGCTGCGCTACGTGGGCCACGCGGTGCGCGACGGGCGGGCGCTCACGATGAAGGACTTCGTCGTGCCGGTGCCGGTGCGCTCGGTCAGCGCGCCGGTCATCCTCATCATCGGCACCTCGATGAACTCCGGCAAGACCGTGTCGGCGGTCGCGATGATCCGCCAGCTGACCGCCCTCAGTCGCCGGGTGGTCGGGGCGAAGGTCACCGGGGTCGGCCGTTATCGCGAGACCGTCGCCATGCGCGATGCGGGCGCCGCGGCCATCTTCGACCTCGTCGATGTCGGCCTGCCCTCCACCCTGGTTCCGGCCCAGGAGTACGAGCGGGACCTGCGTCTGCTGTGCGCACGGATTGCGGCGGCCGAGCCGGACGTGGTGGTGATCGAGGCGGGCGCCTCCCCTCTGGAGCCCTACTGCGGCGATGTCGCCCTGAGGATGCTGCACCCCAAGGTCGCCCTGACCGTCCTGTCCGCCTCCGATCCCTATGCGGTGTGGGGGCTCATGCACGCCTTCAACCTGCGTCCCGATGTCGTGAGCGGCCCGTGCACGAGCACCGAGGCCGGCATCGCGTTGATCGACCGGATGACCGGCGTGCCGGCGATCAACATGTTCGATCCCGCCACCGGCCCGGCGCTCTCGCGCTTCCTGCAGGAGCATCTACCGGCATGACGGGCCGGCGGAGACCCTCAGGTGGGCCGATCGGCGTCGTGAATCAGCGTCTCCAACGCCAATCTCCCCTGAGGGATGGCCGGTGTGCGCCCGCCGCGTTTCGGCAGCGGGGCGGGACGCCCGAGTGAGATCAGCCAGCGCAGTCGCCACCGCGCGTCCAGCCGCACCAGGCGCCCGGCGCGCGTGATGTTCTCGTCCGGGAAGATCGTCGCTGGGCAGGTGCCGTAGCCGAGCGAGTCCGCGGCGCTCATGAGGGCCTGGGCGAGGCGTCCGGCGTCGAACTGGGCATCGCTGCCGCTGGCGTCGTCGAGGGCGATCCCGATCACCAACGGCGCGTGGGCCACATGTTGGGCGTAGGCCCCGCAGCGGGCCAACTCGTGGCGCAGCCGCTCGCCGCGCACCACCACCAGGCGCCAGGGCTGGCGGTTGCGCGCGGAGCCGGTCCAACGGGCCGCCTCGAGGATGGCCGTCAGGTCCTCGTCGCAGACCGCCTGCGCCCGGAAGAATCGGTGCGCGCGCGGCGGTGTGAGGGCCTCCATTCCCCGCACTCCATCAGATTCGCCCGGTCGGTGAGTGAGATGACCCCGGCGCTCCCCCGGCCGCGCGGTGTCGTTTGGGTCACCCGCCCCGACAGGGCGGGTCTCCCCGGCCCTCGCGCCGATGGTTAAGCTATGTCGTCGATACGTCCCCGACGCCAGTGAGTCACCGCATGAGCACACTGCCGGCCGATTATCCGCCGCCCTTTGAGCCCCAGGATTGCATCGTTCCGCCCGCCGCGGCGGAGGATGAACGCATTGATGTCGGCGTCCTGATCGTCGGCGCCGGTCCGGCCGGGCTGGCCACCGCCATCCGCCTCGGCCAGTTGCTCGAGCAGGACCCCGCGGTCGCCGAGCAGCTCGGGGAGGTGCCGATTGGGGTGGCCGACAAGGGCAAGGGTCCGGGCTCGCACCTGCTGTCGGGCGCCGTCATGAAGCCGGGTCCGATCAAGGACCTGTTCCCCGACCTCTCCCCGTCCGAGATCCCCCACTACTGGGAGGTCTCCAAGGAGCGGGTCTACCTGATGCGGCCCAAGAGCAAGATTCGCATCCCCGCTCCGCCGCATATGCGCAACCACGGCAACTGGGTGATCTCGGTCAGCCAGCTCGCCCGGTGGATGAGCGAGAAGGCCGAGGAGCTGGGGGCCTTCATGCTGCCCGAGACCGACGCCCAGAAGCTGCTGATCGAGGGCCACCGCGTGCGCGGCGTGCTCACCGGCGACAAGGGGCTCGGGAAAGAGGGCGAGCACCTGGGCGCCTACGAGCCGGGTGCCGAGTTGCACGGCAAGGTGACCGTGTTGGCCGAGGGGACCCCCGGCCATCTGTCGAGCGTCGCCCGCCACTACTACGACCTCGACCGCGATGCGACCCGTACCTGGGAGCTCGGGGTGAAGGAGGTCTGGCGGGTTCCCAAGCCGCTGACCGAGCTGATTCACACCCTCGGCTGGCCGTTGCGTTTCCGCACCAAGTACCGCGAGTACGGCGGTTCGTGGCTGTACCCGATGGGCGAGGACATGGTTTCTCTCGGCTACGTGGTCGGCCTCGACTACGCCGACGCGACCCTGTCGGTGCACGACCTGCTGCAGCAGTTCAAGACCCACCCCTTCATCCGCAGCATCCTGGAGGGGGGTGAGCGGGTCGCCTGGGGTGCCAAGACAATCCCGGGCGGCGGCCTGTGGGGTCTGCCCAGCCGCATGCACGTGCCGGGCGCGGTCATGGTGGGCGACTCGGCCGGTTTCGTCGACATGGCGGCCCTCAAGGGGGTCAACTACGCGATTCGTTCCGGCATGATCGCCGCCGAGAGCATCTACGCGGCGCTCAAGGAGGAGCGGGCCGAGCAGTCCAGCGGCCTGTGGGGCTACACCAAGGCGATTCAGGACTCCGAGATCTGGAAGGACCTCTGGAAGACCCGGAACATTCGCCCCGCCTTCCAGAAGGGCTTCGTCTACGGCGGCATGATCCACGGTATGGCCACCGCCAGCTTCGGCCATCTGCCCCGCAAGCGCATCCGGGCCAAGTCCGACGCGAACGAGCGGGTCTTCATCGGGACCGCCTCCAAGCACTATCCGGCCGCCGACGGCACGTACACCTTCGACAAGCTGTCCTCGGTGTTCCTGTCGGGCAACAGCACCCGCGATGACCAGCCGAACCACATCCGCATCCGCAAAGAGGTGCCGAAGGATCTGGCGGTCGCCTGGGAGGCGATGTGCCCGGCGAAGGTGTACGAGGTGGTCGACGAGCCGAACGCGGACGGCACCGTCACGGTGCACGTGAACGCCTCCAACTGTGTGCAGTGCGGCGCGATCACCGCCAAGGGCGGCCGCCTCACTCCGCCCGAGGGCGGCTCCGGCCCCGAGTACACGCTCACCTGATGGGCACGGGTGCATCCGGTCAGATCCCGCCCGGCGCGCGGCCGATGCTGGGTTGGATGCACACCTACCGCATGCAGTTGCGCGGCATGTTGGATGAGGAGGCGGCGCTCGCCGGCGAGGACGAGGATCTCGGCCCCGCCGGCGACCCGGCCATCCGCGCGCACCTGCGCTTCGTCGCGGAGGCGATCTCGGCGAACACCACTCCGGCGCGCCGGTCGGCCGCCGGATGGTTTTCGATGAACGGCGGCCAGGTGTTGCGCGAGAGCCCGCTGTTCGAGGAGCAGCTGCGCCTGGTCGGCGAGGCCCATGCCTTTGAGGCGGCGCGCCAGTTCGGTGAGGCCACCGGTGACGATCCGTCGATTCGCCCGACGATCGACCGGCGTGCGCGCATCAGCGCCTGGTTGCGGGTGTTCCTGTTGGAGTTGGAGCGGGCCGAGGTGATCTCGTCCGAGCGGCGCGAGAAGGCGCTGCGGTGGATGGGTGAGAATCAGACCCATCTGGCCGACATCATCTACGCGATGGATCGGGCGGCGAAACTCGCCGAGCAGGAACGCAGCGGTCCCGAGGCGATCGCCGATCCGGACGTGGTGAATCGCATCGGCCAGGCGGCCACGTTGCAGGCGCACATGCGGTTTCTGGTGGAGGCCCTTACCAGCTAAGGGCCCGCGCGCCCATTGCACGGTGCGCTCAATACGGTTGTAATGTGCCCGGCGCGGCATATGCTGCACCGGACATTTTCCGTCAACGTCTTCGAAAAAAGGGGGTGCCGATCGTGCGCAAGCTCTCAATGTTCGCTCTGCTCGCGGCGTTGGTGTGCGCCGTGGGTTTGGTCGCCGGTTGTGGTGGCAGCAGTTCCAGTGAGGCCAGCACGCCGACGGGAGCCGAGACGGTCACCAACAACGTGACCACGGGCGCCGAGACGCCGACCGACACCGCCGCGGCGCCGACCGACACGACCGCGGCTCCGACCGACACCGCCGCGGCTCCGACTGACACCGCCGCCGCCCCGGTCGAGGGTGATGTCGCCGCCGGCAAGACGGTGTTCGAGACCAGCTGCCAGGGCTGCCACATGAACGACGGCCAGGACGCCGGCGTCGGCCCGAAGCTGGCCGGTTTGGGTCTGACCGCCGAGCAGATTGAGAAGCAGATCGAGCAGCCGATCGGCTCCATGCCTCCGGGCCTGGCCACCGGTGACGACCTGAAGAACGTCACCGCGTTCGTGGTCAGCATTCAGTAGTACGTTGTCGTTGGGAACCTGGGGCGGCGCCTGCGCGACGCCCCAGGTGGCTGTACCCGGCGGCGCTCCCCGGTGGGAGCGCCGCCGCATCTCTCAGCGCCCGTCGCGTCGGGCGGGTCGCCGATCGGCGTCGCCGCTGAGGTCACCGTCAGGCACGGGGCGCGCTCACAACCAACCGCCGCGGCCCGAGGGCTCCTCCATCGTCGACCACGCGTCGGCTTCGCAGACGGTCCTCACCGGGGCATCCGATCGGGAGTAGGCCCTGCTCGACCTGAGACTGATCCGATCCGACCGCGAGGCGGTCGAACGGGCGATGGCCCGCCGCGGCGGCGATGCCGTAGCCGCGTTGGCCAGCCTGTGCGAGCTCGACGAGCGGGCGCGCGCCCTGCGCGGTGAGGTGGAGGGCGTCCGGGCGGAACGCACGCGCATCAGCAAGGACGTTGGTCGTCTGCGCCGCGAGGGCGCCGACACGAGCGTCGACGAGCGGCGCGCCCGTGAACTCGGCGAGCGCCTGGCGCGCGACGAGGACCGCTTGCGCGATCTGGAGGGGGAGCGCGACACGCTGCTGCTCACCCTGCCGAACATCGCGCAGGATGACGTCCCCGTGGGGGGCGAGGACGACGCGGTCGAATTGCGCCAGGTCGGTGAGCGCCCGGCGCTGAGCGACCCGCGCGACCACGTCGAGCTGGCCACCGCGGCCGGTGCCCTCGATCTGGAGGCCGCCGCGCGCGTGTCCGGGGCCCGGTTCGCCTACCTCAAGGGGCCCCTGGTGCGCCTGCAGCTGGCGCTGGTGGGTTTGGCCCTCGACACCCTCGAGCAGGCCGGTTTCACGCCGGTGATTCCGCCGGTGCTGGTGCGCGAGGAGGCCATGTGGGGCACCGGCTTCTTTCCCACCGATCGTTCCTCCATCTACCGCACCGCCGAGGACGACCTGTACCTGGTCGGCACTTCCGAGGTGCCTCTGGCGGGCCTGCACGGTGGCAGCATCCTGGCCGAGGAGGACCTGCCACTGCGCTACGGGGGGCTTTCGACCTGCTTCCGCCGTGAGGCGGGAGCCGCCGGCAAGGACACGCGTGGCATCTTCCGCGTGCACCAGTTCGACAAGGTCGAGATGTTCTCGTTTGTGCTGCCCGAGCACTCCGACGAGGAGCACTTGCGGATCCTGGCGGTGCAGGAGATCATCCTCCAGGCGATCGAGGTGCCCTACCGGGTGGTGGACATCGCAATCGGCGACCTCGGCGCGCCGGCGGCGCGCAAGTTCGACTGCGAGGCCTGGATGCCCGCCCAAGGGCGTTACCGCGAGGTCACCTCCTGCTCGAACTGCACCGACTATCAGGCCCGCAGGCTGCGCGCGCGCGTCAGGCGCGATAAGCGCACCGAGATGCTTCACACGCTCAACGGCACGGCGGTCGCCGTCGGCCGGAGCCTGATCGCGATCCTCGAGAACCACCAACGTCCGGACGGCACGGTCGAGATCCCCGCGGCTCTGCGCGCCCAGGGGGCCCCGGCGGTGATCGCCCCTCGGTGAGCAGGTGAGCGTCACGGTCGCGGTGATCGGCCATGTGGAGTGGGTCACCCACGCCCGCGGCCGGATGCCCCAGGCGGGGGAGATCACCCATCTGGTCGATCCGTTCGACGAACCGGCCGGAGGCGGGGCGGTGGTGGCATCCCAGGTCGCGGCGCTCGGCGAGCGGTGCCTGTTCTACACCGCCCTCGGCGATGACCGCACCGGTCAGCGCTGCGCGGGGGTGCTCGGCGATCGGGGCGTCGACCTGCAGGCGGTCCGCCACCCGATCCCCCAGCCGCGGGCGTTAAGCGTGAGCGACGCGGATGGCGAACGGGCGATCGCGGTGGTCGGCGAGGGCCTTGGACCGACGGCGGATGACCCGTTGCCCTGGCGACTGCTGGGCGAGTGCGACGCCGCCTACTTCACCGGCCACGATCCCGACCCCCTGCGCGCGGCCCGCGCGGCGCGCATCCTGGTGGTGAGGGCCCGCCGGGCCCCCGTGCTCGCCCGGGCCGGCGTCGTTGCCGACGTGGTGGTCGGTAGCGCCACCGACGCCGCCGAACAGATACCGGAGGGCCTGCTGGAGCATCCCCCGACGGTGCGCGTGGTCACCGAGGGGGAGGATGGTGGGCGCTACGTGACCGCGGACGGACGTGCGGGTCGCTGGGCGGCGAGCGCCCCGTCGGGGCCGCCGGTCGACAGCTACGGCTGCGGCGACGGTTTCGCCGCCGGGCTGACCGTCGGGTTGGCCCGCGGCCTGGAGCTGGATGCCGCCCTGGCGCTGCGCGCCCGGTGCGGGGCGCAGCGCATCAGCGTCCGCGGCGCCTTCGGGGAGATCGCCTAGTCGTCGTCCTCGCCCGCGTCGCCCTCGTCGTCATCGTCGAGTTCGACCGGGTCGATCGCCACCAGCACCACCCGCGTGCCGCGGGTCGCCTCCACGGTCAACTCCCAGCCGTCGGCGGTCACGGTGTCGCCGGTGCGCGGC
>DAOKZF010000084.1:788-7646 GCA_035325785.1 Miltoncostaeaceae bacterium | reverse complement strand
CTTCGGACTTGTCCAGGCCGTAGGCGAGCGCGGCCGCGGTCGGCTCGTTGATGATGCGCTTGACCTCGAGGCCGGCGATCTTGCCGGCGTCCTTGGTGGCCTGCCGCTGGGCGTCGTTGAAGTAGGCGGGAACGGTGATGACCGCGTCGGTCACGCTCTCGCCCAGGTACGCCTCGGCGTCGGCCTTGAGCTTCTGCAGGATCATCGCGCTGATCTCCTGCGGGCTGTACTCCTTGCCGTCGGCCTTGATGCGTGCATCGCCGTTCTGGCCGCGCACGACCTCGTAGGGCACGATGGTCATCTCTTCGTCGACCTCGGCGTACTTGCGCCCCATGAAGCGTTTGACGCTGAAGATCGTGCTCTCGGGGTTGGTGACCGCCTGACGTTTGGCGATCGCGCCGACCAGCCGCTCGCCGGACTTGGCGAAGCCGACGACCGACGGGGTGGTGCGCCCACCCTCGGCGTTGGTCAGTACCTCGGGGTCACCACCCACGAGCACCGCGACGGCGGAGTTCGTCGTGCCGAGGTCGATGCCGATCGTCTTTCCCATGTGCGTTGCGCCTCCTGCGGCCGGGCGAAACCCTGAGCCACTCCGAGTCAGATAATTGCGATGGGCAGATGATGCCCCTTGAGTCGGTGCGTGTCAAGTTTGACCTGAGTCATATCGCATCAGATCCTGGCGGCAGCCGGGACGACGATTCCCCGCGGCATTCCGGTTGTGTGGGCATGATGCATCCGTCACCTGCGAACGGACGACGACGATCGGTGCACGCGAGCGTGGGATGGAGGCGGCGGCAATGACCCGATGGCGCAACTTTTTGCGCGGCGTGGCGCGCGCGATCTGGTTCCGCGCCGTGCTGTTCACCCTGGCCGGGTTGTTGCTGGTGGCCGCGACGGTGCTGGCGAGCCGCGCATTCCCCCATGCGCCCCGTTTCACGATCGGTCAGGGCGCGGTGGGAGACATCCTCGGGATCCTTGCCACGTCGATGCTGGCGGTCACGACGTTTTCGCTGGCGGCGATGGTGACCGCCTACTCATCGGCGAGCTCGTCGGGCACACCGCGTTCGACCCAACTCCTGGTGCAGGACCGAACCTCGCAGAACGCCCTCTCGACGTTCGTCGGGACCTTCGCCTTTTCGATTCTGGGGTTGATCGCCCTCTCGTTGGATCTTTACAACGAAACCGGCAGGACGCTGCTGTTCGCTGCCACCCTGACGGTGGTCGTGATCGTGATCGTGACCCTGCTGCGCTGGATCGATTTCCTCACCGGTTTCGGTCGCCACTCGGACATCATCGCCCGGGTCGGCGAGGCGGCCGGGGTGGCGTTGGCGCACTACGCCGAGGACCCGCGCCTGGGAGCGGCCGTGTGGGAGGAGCCACCGCCGGATGCCTCCCCGGTGATGCACGCGCAACAGGGGTATCTCACGCTCCTCGATGGTCCCGCACTGCAGACGGTTGCCGAGCGGTACGGACTACGGGTGTGGGTCCTGCGCCAGCCCGGCTCACGGGTGACGCGCGGTCGACCGATCGCCCTGGTCCAGGGCCTGCCGACCGATGCATCCGCCAACGCCACGGCTCGCGACGCGTTGTGTCGCGCATTCGTGGTCGAGCGACAGCGAACCTACGATCAGGATCCCCGCCTGGGGCTGATCGCTCTGTCGGAGATCGCGAGCCGGGCCCTGTCGCCGGCGGTGAACGATCCGGGGACGGCGATCGAGGTCCTCGCGATGCTGCACGATGTGCTTTCGGTGGCGGTTGCGGCTCAGGCGCCCGATCGTTCGCCGGCCTCCCCGGAACATGAGCGGGTGTTCATCAGGCCGCTGCCGCCCGAGGAGCTCCTGCGCAACGGCTTTCGGGCGATCGGCCGCGATGGCGCCGGCGTGGTGGAGGTGGCCGGTTGGTTACAGCGCGAGCTCGGCCGATTGCTGGAGGTGGACGAAGGCGTGTGGCGCGCGGCGCTGGTTGATGTGGCGGCGGCCGCCCGCGCGAGGGCCGAGACGGCGCTGGTGCTGCAGAGCGACCGCGACGAGGTGGAGCGGTTGCACCGGCGGGCGCTGCGATTTGCCGATCGTCCCTCACCTCTGCGGGATGGTCGCGCCCGCGAGTAATCGCCCCGACAGGGGACTCACGCACCGGTTCGGTGTGGCGAAGCAACACACGCGGTAGAGACGTTTCGCGTGCCGCGCTGTCGGCTGAGATGAAGACGTTTCGCGTAGGACGATGACGGGAGGGGCCGCGATGGTCACGATGACGCGTGATCGCGCCACGGTCGCCGACGAACGCGCGCGCATCCTGCGCTCACGCGGGCGTTTCTGGCGCCCCTCGGATCTCGCGGAACAGGTGCCGGCTCCCGATCCACGGTCCGCGGCGCAGGCCACCGAGATCTTCGCTCCCCTCTCGTGAGCGATCTCCCTCTTTGGAGGCTCGCGGAGCCCGAATAGGCGGCCGGTGATCCCCATCGACGCCCGGGCCTGAGCCTTGGTGAGGCATGCCCGAAGTGAATGGTCGCCACACGGCGACCGACGCGAGCGGCATCAGGCCGCCAAGCGCCGGCGCCGTTTAGCGGTGCGGGGCGAGCACGATCGGGCAGGGGGCCTCGCGCACCAACTCGGCGGCGAAGCTGCCCAGCAGCTTGGCCAAGCCCCTGCGGTGGGGGCAGACCACGATCATGTCGGCGTTCTGCTCGCGCGCCCAGTCGCCCAGCGTGCGGGCCGGCAGGTCGCCCACCAGCACGATCGCCTCGCCGTTCATCCGCTGGGCCAGCGGATCGAGCCAGCGGTGCGCGTCGGCCACCAGTTCGTCCTGGAGCTGCTCGGCGGAGGGGCCGCGCGTGGTGGTGCCGCCGCTGAAGCGCGCGACGGTACCGCAGATGTGTACCACGCTCAGGCGCGCGTTGAGCGGCACGGTGATGCGCGCGGCCTCGGCGATGGCGGGGGCGGAGGCCTCTTCGCTCTCGACCGCGCAGACGATGTGGTGGATGGGCTCGAGGGCGATGTCGTTGCTCATGGCCTGACCTTACGCGTTACGACCGGTGGGGCACAACGCCAGCAGCGGGCACTCGCCGCAGCGCGGGTTGCGCGCGTGGCAGATGGTGCGCCCGTGGCGAATCAGGCGCATGTGGGTGGCGTAGGCCTGCTCGGGCGGCACCCAAGCGCTCAGGCGCTCCTGGGCGCGGGCGGCGCCGGAGCGCGGCGGGACGATGTGGGTACGCAGGGCGATGCGGTGCACGTGGGTGTCGACCGGCACGACCGGCGCGTTGAACGTGAAGCACATGACGCACCCGGCGGTCTTCGGGCCGACGCCGGGGATGGCGGTGAGGAACTCCATCGCCTCGTTGAGCGGCACCCGGCCCAGCCATTCCAGGTCGGCGCCGCGCGGATCCTCGGCGATCACGTCGAGCGCGTGCTGGATACGCGGCGCCTTCTGGTTGGCGAGGCCCGCGACCCGCACGGTCTCCTCCACCTCGGCGGTGGGCGCTTCGCGTACCGCGTCCCAGGTGGGGTAGCGCTCGCGCAGACGGGCGAAGGCCCGGTCCTGGTTGGCGTCGGTGGTGCTGTGGCTGAGCAGGGTGGTGATCAGCGCGCTCACCGGGTCGTGGTGGCGGTGGAACGGCCGCGGCCCGTGGGCCTCAGCCAACGCCGCGACGATCGCCAGGGTGTGCGCCCGCGTGCCGGGCCGGGGGGTGATCGCGCTCACGCGCCGAGCGTAGCCGGACCGACCGAAACACGTCGCGCGTGGGAGTCGAAGACGACCCGTTGTGCGTCGATTGCGTGCGCGGTGCCCGCCTACGGTGGTGGGGATGACCGATCCACGCGACACCGATGACCCGCTTGCCCGTCGGCGTGCGGCGTGCGGCGTGCGGCGTGCGGCGTGCGGCGTGCAAGCATGGACACGCCGCACGGACGGCGTTTCTTCGGCCCCCATTGGGGGCCTTTTCTTCTGGTGAACCGGCATGAGCGGACGACCGCATTTCGCCGCGTTCATCGATGCTGGTTTCCCGAAGGCGGCGGGACGAACGAACCTCGGACTGCCTCACGACGCACCGGTCAACGCCGCCGCGGTGGTTCATTGGCTACGTCAGCTCGGTGATGGCTCCGACGGCGACGGCCGCATGGTCGATCTGGTCGACCACCTGCTGATCAGGAGCGACTGGTATGACGGTGCCTTCCCCGTCGGAAGCGACGAGCACGCCGGTCAATCGGCCTACCGCGCCGCGGTCGAGGCGACGGTTGGCGTACACGCCCGATGGGGATAACTGCGCGCCCGCAGGCCACACGCGAAGGCGGCGATTCTCACGGCGGTTCGAGAAGCCTGCGGTAACGAGACCCGTTTCCGCGAACACTTCGAGTTTCGTACCCGTTAGGAGCAGAAGGATGTCGACACCCTGATCGTGTTGGACCTCGTGCGCCTGGCGCTGAACGGCGCCTGCGACGTCGCGGTGCTCATGAGCGGCGACCACGATCTCACGGCCGCGGTGCGTGAGGTGCAGGCGGCCGACCGACGCGTGATCCTCGCCTATCCTGAGAAGGCGGGCGTGGCGCCGGCCCTGCGCGACGCCGCCGACGACCACATCGTTATCGCCCCCACCCACCTCGAAAGGATGTTCGCTTCCCCATGACCGCATCATCGGTCTTCGACGTCACCGCCACGCGAGCCGATGACTGGTGGGAGGTCGACGTGGCCGACCTGCGCGGTGGCTGGACTCAGGCGCGCCGGAGGAGACCTCGGCAGCACGCGCCTGCATTTGGCTGAGCGCACGTGACCGGGTCACGCGACGGCCTGCGCAACATAGTCGACGACCAGCTCTCCCCATGCTTCGCGGATGGGCGCGGGCACGACCAATGCGTCCCAGACGTCGACGAACAGGGCGCCGTCGATGAAGCTCATGACGTCGTCGGGTCGCCCTTCCTCGAGAACCGCCTCGTAGACCAGCGTCCGCTGCCGGCGGTCGGGCAGATCGTAGCGCCGACCGACCTGTGACCAGTTCACGTGGAGCGGCAGTTCGACCACGGCGAACGCCCGCGCCGGCAGGAGCCGCGGCAGGGCCGTCGGGACCATGATCGGCCGCCCCCCTGTAGGTGCCCGCCTCGTGGAATTCGGTAATCGGCCGAACGTCCAAGGTGAACCCCGCTGCGCGCGCGATGCGCGCAGCGGTCTCGAGGGTCGGCGACGTGCGGCCGTGCTCGTAGGCCGAGAGCGCAGTGCGCGATGTCCCGGCCTCGTCGGCCAGCGCCGCCTGCGACAACCGCCCCCCGAGTCGGGCCTGCCTAGGTAATTCAGGTGGTTCCATCACCGTGAGGCGTATCCGATCGGATGCGCCTCACGACGTCGGTCAGCGGGGGAACACGACCACCGCGGTCCGCCCGGTGAGCACCACCCGCGGTTTCACCCGTCGGCTCAACCCGACCGCGTAGCTGGTGACGCCCTCCCAGTCATCGGCGAGCTTCACCTGGCGGATCACCGCCCGACGGGGCGTCAGCACCCGCGTGATCCGCCGGCCCAGCGGGAACCCGGTGTCCTGAAAGCCCACCATCAGGATGTGCCGCCCCGCGACAGGCAACGGTAGATCGCTCTGGCCGCGGTACGCCCGGCGCACAAACCGCAGTGTTGGCCGGCGGACGTGATCCGAGAACCGGATGTTCATCACGTCGGCGTGCGGCCTGGTCGCCGTGGTCACCGCGATCACCCGCGCCGACGGTTGGGCGTTGGCCGCCCCGACGACGGAGAGGCAGAGGGCCGCGGCCCCAGCGAGAACCGCGATACGCATTCCTGTCCTGTTCATGACCAGTCCTTTCCGAGCGAGAGCGTCGACGACCCCTGCCGGTGAATGAGACAACCAGATCACCGGCCACCCGATGACGCAATAGGACGCCCCCGATGGAACCCCGGCCGAGACGCGACCACTCCCGCCGGGCAGAACGGTCCTCCCGCCCCGAACTCACACGCACCTGCTCGAGCAGGAGGAACGTCCCCTCCTCCCCCGCCGACGGCCGCCGCTGCGGCTACCATCGCGGCCGATGATTCCGAGGGCACCCATCCATCTGTCCGCCGTGGCGGCCGCCGCGCTGGCGCTCGCCGGATGCGGCGGCGTCGGCCCCGTCACCGCGCCCGACACCGATGCGACCCCGCCGCCGATCACCGGCACCGAGACCACCGGCACCACCACCGCGCCACTGCCCGACCCCAACACCAAGGTGTTGGTGGAACGGCCCGCCGGATTCCCGAACAAGGGCGAGGCCTTCATGCTCGCCCGTCTGCATCCCCAGGTCGCCCGCCGCTGCACGCGGGCGAAGACCGACACGCGCGCGACCGGTTCGGTCGCGGGCCTCGCCTGCGACACCGAACGCGCCTACGGGGTCACCGCCTACTACGACCTGTTCCCCAGCCGCGCCGCCATGGAGGCCGCCTACGGGCGCTACCGACGGGCCAACGGCGTGCCGCTGGAGGTGGGGACCTGCTTCCCGCCGGCCGGCAAACGCCGCGGTGCGCCGCTGCCCGCCGAGGGTCCATGGCGCGCCGGCGGCCCGCTCGGCGCGGGGCGCGCGATGTGCGTGCGCGCCGGCGACCGCGTGTGGCTGGTCACCGACCACCCCGCGCGCATGGTCACCTACCTCGCGGCCCCCCCCCGCCAACCGCTGGTGCCGTTCTGGCGCACCACCGGCGCGCCCACGGTGCACCCGCGCCCCGCAACCACCCCGCGGCGCGCAACGCCCACTCGACGCCCCACCCCCGGGCACCGCTGAACACGCCGCGCCCCAAAGCGCGGCCCCGCCGGTCGATCAGGCGGTCGGTTCCGGCCCGTCCGCATCCCCGCTGACCTGATCGACCAGGGCCCGCTCCACCGCCTCCTGCGCCAGG
>DAOKZF010000084.1:0-778 GCA_035325785.1 Miltoncostaeaceae bacterium | reverse complement strand
CCCACCAGCCCCGCCCCCGGGCCCCCCGTCGGCCCCCCCCCCGCCAGTCCGCGCAGCGCCTCCAGGGCCCGCGGCGCATCCGGGGCGTCGAGGCCCAGCAGCAGCTCACGGGCCCACTGGCGCAGCTCCCGATCGCCGGTGGACCGGGCCAGCTCCTCCACCGCCGCCTCATCGCGATCGCCGCCCAGATAGGCGGCGATCTCGGGCTCGAAGTCCTCGGCATCCAAATCGCACAGCACCACGGCCACCGCACCGGCCGCCGCCGACGCGCGGGCGGTGGCCGCGACATCACCCACCGCCACCGCATCCTCCGCCGCGCGCAGAATCTCGCGCGAGCGCTCCCAGGCGTTCGCCAGCTCGCCCGCCGCACGCACCACCAGCGCCCGGGCGAACGGATTACCCGGATCCGGGTCGGCCGCCCACGCGCCCACCAGATCGAACGCCTCGGCCTGGTCGTCCCCGGCCGCCCGCACGCCGCGCGCCAGCGCCGCGCCCATCGGCCCCTGCAGCAACGGCCAGTGCACCGCCGCCGCCGCATCCACCAACCGCGCGATCTCATCCACGTCGTCGCCGCCCAGGGCAACCGCCAACCGGATGGTCTCCTCGCCCAACACCCCGCGCGGCAGGGCGACCCCGGTGGCGCTCAGCACGCGCGCCAACGCCTCCTGGGGCTTCACGACCCGCCCCCGGCGACGACCGCCTGCCCGATCGCCCCCAGCCGCTCGATCTCCATCCGCACCACATCCCCTGGCACCAGGAACCGCGGCGGGTCGAAACC
>DAOKZF010000083.1:0-7662 GCA_035325785.1 Miltoncostaeaceae bacterium | reverse complement strand
GCCGCAGGGGGCTCATCGGATGGTCGGCCCCCAGGTCATAGACCGGGCCCGCCGTGATCTCGACAAAGGCTGTCCGCGTCATGGTCGGACAATAGCCGACCGACGGGCGTGACCCGCGTCGCTCAGCCGACGATCGCCACGGACCACGGCACCACGCGCCACCCGGTGACCAGGCCGGCCTCCACGTAGGGATCGCCCTCCACGTACCGTTGGATCTCGGCGGCGTCATCGACCCGGAAGACGATCGCCGCCCCGGTCGGGGGATCCCCGAGCGCCCCGGCGCCGATCATGCGCCCGGAGCGGGCCCACTCGTCCAGCCGGGCCAGGTGGGCCTCCCGGTACGGGCCGCGCCGCTCGAGAATGTCATCCACGTAGTCGTAGAGCAGTACCTGATGGACGCCGGTTCGCATGGCCGTCAGGACCTCCGAAGGCTGATCGTCAACGTGTAGTCGCCGCGCCCGCGACGCGCGTACACGTTGACATAGTGGATCCCGCCCCGTCCCACGATGCGACTCATGCGCTTGGTTCCCGTCCTGTTGCCCTGGAAGCCGAGCAGGTTGCGTCGCACGTTCGCATCATCGGTCGCGACGGTGCGCGCGCCCGGCCCCCACAGGTACAGATCCAGCACGCCCGTGCGCGGCTCGAGGGTCATCTGAAGACGATCGCCCCGCCGCGCCCGCACCGCATACACATCCTCCTGGTCGTCGACCCGATCGGCGAACGCCTGAATGCGCAACGGTTGACCGGGACGCACCGCCCGGGGGGTCTTCACCCATTTGATGTCGTCGTTCACCTCGTCCACGTCATCGACCGGCGCCGGACGGGTGACCGCCGCCCACGGGTCGACCGCACCGAACCCGGAGCGGTCGTTGCGCGCGCCCGGCTCAACCCGGCGCGGCGTGTTCTCAATCTGACGCTTCACCTGGTAGGGGGACAGCCGGTTGCCGTTGGCGGCCTGCACCAGGGCCGCGAGCCCGGCCACATAGGGGGTCGCCATGGAGGTGCCGTCCTTGTAGGCGTAGCCGGGAGTGAAGGCGTCCTCGCCGACCCGCAGCGGGACGCTGGAGAGGATTCCCACGCCCGGCGCGATCACGTCGGCGGTCTCGTTGGGGTTGGAAAAACGGGCGACCCCGAGCGGGCGCGGGCAGTCGCCCGAGACCTCGTTGTCGCACTGGGCGCCCACGCCCAGCACCCGCGGGTACCCGGCCGGGTAGTTCACCTGCCGTGGTGTGGACCCGTCGCCGTCGTTGCCGACCGACGCCACGATCAGCGCACCGCGGTTGGTCGCCCACAGGACGGTGTCGCGGAACGCGCGGGAATCGGTCGGACCACCGGCGGAGATGTTGATCACCCGGGCGCCGTTGTTCACCGCCCAGCGGATCCCGGCCATCATCGTGGTGTCGCCGCTGCGCCCCTCCTGATCCGAAATCCGCACCGGAATCACCTCGGCGGACCCGCGGACCGCCGGCGCCACCCCCACGATCCCGACGCCGTTCAACGGCGCCGCGGCGATCCCGGCAACGTGGGTCCCGTGCCCGGTGTATCCCCAGTCCCCGGCGTCCGCATTGCCGCGGATCACGTTGCGCGGCGCGACCAGGGGCGAGTTGGGTCCACCCCACTCCTCGTGCGACCGGTCGATGCCACTGTCGAGAATGGCGATCCGCGGCCGGGGGAGGATCGTCGTCAGGTCGGGTGACCAGACGGCGCCGGCGCGCTCGGCCAGCGCCCACTGTTGCCCGGCAGCGTAGAGCGGGTCGGTGACCGGCGAGGCCGCGACCGGCGGGATCGGCGCGGGCGGGAGATCCATACGCGTCTGGCGGGCCGGCCACTCCGCGGCGGCAACCCCCGCGCGCGTTTCCACCAGCGCCCGCACCCCGGGGCGATCGCCGACCGGACGCAGGGTCCACACCCCGGCCTCCGGCACCAGCGGGGAGACCGCTCCCAGATCGCCCAGACGTCGCCGGGCCTCGGCGCGATCCGGCCGGTCGTCGAAGGTGACGAGCAGCCGCGGGCCGATGGCCGTCGATGCCGCTCCGGCGGACCCCAACGCCGGGCCCGAGGGACGCTGGGGGTCCTTGATCGGTCCGGTCGCGCCCGCTGCGACGGTCGGCAGTGCCGCACCGAGAGCCAACGCGACCACCGCAGCCATGTGTTTCACGGTAGATCGGCGCGGGCTAGAACGAGGGAAGGTCATGTTGTGCGGTGATCGGCATCGGGCGGTCTCGACCAAAACAACGGGCACCGATCGTCGGGCCGATCGGGCCCTGGCGGCGTTTGAACTCGGCGCGATCCACCATAGGCAGGACTCGGCGCACCAGCTCCGGGTCATGTCCGGCCGCGACCAACTCGCTGGCGCACAGGCCACCTTCGATGTGGTCGGCCAGGAGCGCATCGAGCAGGTCGTAGGGGGGCAGGCTGTCGCTGTCGCGCTGGCCGGGGCGCAGTTCGGCCGTCGGCGGACGATCGATCGTCTCCTGGGGAATCAGCTCGCGTCCGGCGGTGGCGTTGTGCCAGCGCGCCAAGCGGTAGACCCAGGTCTTGTCGACATCCTTCAGGGGAGCGAACCCGCCGGCCATGTCGCCGTAGAGCGTGCTGTAGCCGACCGCCGCTTCGCTCTTGTTCCCGGTCGCCAACAGCAGTGCGCCCCGGGCGTTGGAGTAGCCCATCAGCAGCGTGCCGCGGGCGCGCGCCTGGAGGTTCTCCCAGGTCACCGGCGGCGCGTCCGCGCCCAGCGGCCCGGCGAGTGCCGCCTCGAGACTCGCCACCGGCCCCTCGATCGGGATCACGAGCAGCTCGATGTCCAGGGCCTCGGCCAGCGCTCGGGCACCCGCGAGGCTCTCTGGGGCGCTGTGACGGGACGGCAGCGCGATGCCGGTGACCGCGACCGAACCGAGCGCGTCGACCGCCAGGGCGGCGCACAACGCCGAATCGATCCCGCCGGAGAGCCCCAGCACCACCCCCGGCGCCCCGTTCTTGGTCACGTAGTCCCGCAGCCCCAGGCGCAGCGCCGCCCACACGGCGGCCTCCTCCCCCAACGGCGGGTGGAGGTCACCGGCCACCGGCGACCGCTCCCGCACGGGCGGACGGGCGAGGCGCCACAACGGTTCCGACCCGGGGCGGTCTTCACCACCGCGCTCGCCGATCGCGCGCGGTGGCAGGTCGACCAGCAGCAGGTGCTCCTCGAACTCGGGCGCCCGCCCGAGCGCGACACCGCGACGATCCACGACCGTCGAACGCCCGTCGAACACCAGGTCGTCCTGACCGCCGACCCGGTTGCAGAACGCCACCGCGGCCCCGGACCTGCGCGCGCGTTCACCCAGCAGGGCCTCGCGGGGCCCACCGCGGTCGCGGCGGTACTGCTCGGCGCTCACCCAGCAGATCAGGTCGACGCTCCCCTCGGCGGGCGACAGCGGGGCGAGAAAATCGGCGCCGACCTCGATCAGCACCCGGGTGGTACCGATCACGAGCAGCCCGTCGTCCTCGCCGGCGCAAAAGTAGCGCGCGCCGTCCTGGGGCTCACCGACGGCCGCGCGACGCTGACGGTAGGTCGCCCGAATCCGGCCGGCATGCAGCACCACGGCGGCGTTGACGCGCTGCCCTCCCTCCAACCTGGGCGCGCCGAGAATCACCACCGGGTCGCCCACGTCGACGGCGATCCGTTCCAGCTCCCGTTCAACGCCGACCAACAGGTCGCGATCGAACAGCAGATCCTGAAGCGGGAATCCGGTGAGGGCGAACTCCGGGAACAGCACCAGGTCGGCGCCGGCGTCGGCCGCGCGCGCCACCGCCGCGCCGATCCGTCGCCCGTTGCCGGCGATGTCGCCCACGATCGGGTTGATCTGCGCGCAGGCGATCCTCACGGCGCGAGCACCGCATGACCCCTCGCGCCCCCGCGGGGCGGAAATGGACGGGCGTTGTTCACGTCGGAGTTCCCCCTCACCGCCCGCCGGTTCTCGACGGGCGCGCACGAGTAGTCTTGGGCCCGGTCCAACGATACGCTCGCCGGCGATCGATCACGCCCAGGCGGGCACAGACACCGGGAGAGAGCAATGGGCGAAGGCCTTCCCCCCCAACGCCGCCAGGGCGGCCCCTCGGGCGGACCAAGCGGGTCCCGCGGCCGATCCGTGTCGAGCCCGAAAGAGGGCGCGGAGAGGGCGGAACAACGCCTCGGACGGCCCTGCTTCTACGCGGGGCAGAGGGTGCAGGGCACCTTTCGCTGCACCGCCTGCCAATTCGGGATCCGCAACCGCGGCCCACTCCCCTCCTGCCCGGATTGCGGCGAGTTGGTGTGGGCCTACATGGACGATGGTCCGCGGCCGGTTCCCGAGGGAGAGACTCCGGGCGCGGCCCCGGCCGCCGCGCCGGCCCCGGCGGGCCCGGTGGTCCAGGAGAACGTGAAATTGGAGGGGCCGGTCTCGGTGCAGGAGAATGTGAAGCTCGAACCCTGAGCGTCCTGTACCAGGAGTGTGCGTGATCCGCCGCGGCCCCCGTCTGACTCTCGCGCTCATCTGCGCGGCGTTCACTCTGAGCGCGGGAGCCGCGGACGCGGCGGTGACCGAACCACCTGTGGCCTGCGACGCGCCGCAGGCCACACACCATGCCGATCATCGTCGCCCCTCCGGGCGGATCCAACTGACCGGCAACGGCAGCGTCATTCTGATCGGGCGCGTGGTGATCAGCGCCGTCGTGCCCGCGCAGGGCTCCCTGAGGGTCGTGGACCGCGCCGGTGACGGGGCGGTCCACGTGGGGGGTCGGGCGATCCCCCTGCGCAAGGGGCGGGCGAAGGTTGCCGCACGCGGGGTGCTCTTCGTGCGCGGCACCGACCTGACGGTGCAGATCACCGGCGCGCGCATGGCGTTTTCGGCCGCCGGCATCGGTCGAGTGTCGCTGCGCGGCACCGGGCGCATGAGGGTCAACATGGGCGAGGAGCGGCCCTGGCCGACCAAGGTGGTCCGCCTCGCTCCACCCGCCGGCCCCACCGCTCCCGACCCGTCGGGCCCCGTGACAACGAGTGAGCGCACCCCATCCACGGGCTAGGGTGAGGGCATGGCCCTCGCCGACACAGCCCGGCGCATCCTGATCGTCGAGGACGAAGCGAACATCGCCTCGTTCGCGCGCATGTACCTGGAGGCGGCCGGTTTTGCGGTGGACTGGGTCGACCGCGGCGACCGCGGAGTCGAGCGGGCGCTGGCCGACCCGCGACCCGATCTGGTGATCCTCGACCTGATGTTGCCCGGACTGGACGGGTTCGAGGTGACCCGCCGTCTGCGCACGGCGGGCAGCCTGCCGGTGATCGTGCTGACCGCCCGGGACGATCCGGTCGATCGCGTGGTCGGCCTGGAGCTGGGGGCCGACGACTACGTGACCAAGCCGTTCGATCCGCGCGAGCTGGTGGCGCGGGTGCGCGCGGTGCTGCGCCGGGCGGAGGCGGCCGAGCCCGCGCTGCCGGACAACGCGACGCTCGAGGCCGACCGGTTGCGGGTTGAGGTGGGCGGACGGGAGGTGTTCGCCGACGGGGAACGCGTGGCGCTCACCCCGAAGGAGTTCGACCTGCTGGTGGCGCTGATGGAGCACCGCGGCCTGGTGCTCACCCGAGAGCAGCTGTTGGAGCGCGTCTGGGGATACACCTTCCTGGGCGACAGCCGCACCATCGATGTTCATGTGCGCCAATTGCGGCGCAAGCTCGGCGATGCCTGCCCGATCGAGACGGTGTGGGGCACCGGCTACAAGGTGCCGACGCGTCGATGAGGGCGCGCGGGGCGTGCCGGTGAGGAGCCTGCGCGCACGCGCGATGCTGGTGATCGGCGTCGGCCTGTGCGTCGCCGCCGCGATCTTCGCGGTGGTGGGCGCCCGGTTGATCGGCGCACAGGCCCAGACGGTCGCCCGATCCGAACTGGATCGTCAGACGCTCGCGTTGGCCCGCACCCTGGGCCGCCAGGCCACCGACCAGGCGACGCGCGGGCAGGCGCTCCTGATCGACTCGCAGGCCTACCTGGCCGTGATCGGCGGCCCGCGCACCCGGCTGTTCTACACGGGCAATCCCCTCTCCCCTCGCCGCCCCTCACCGACGCAGGAGATCCCGCGCGCCCTGGTCATCTCGGCCGATCGCCACTCCGGGACGGGGGTGCAGCGGGTCGAGTTCCGCGCCCCGGACGGAGGGGAGGTCCTGGAGGGCGCCCTGGCGCCGGTGACCGTGGCCGGCGAGAACTGGGGGTATCTGGTGCTGGCGCGCCCTCCGGGAGACTTCACGGCGCCGTGGCGCGGAGTGGCGCGGCGAGTACTGATGGCGGCGGGGATCGGGTTGGCGGTATCGTTGGTGTTGACGGTGCTCCTGCTCGGGCGGATCACGCAGCCGCTGAGAGCCCTCAAGGTGGCGACGCACCGGGTGGCGGCCGGCAACCTGCGCACCCAGTTGGAGCCGACCGGCGTTCGCGAGCTGGATGAGCTGATCGGCGACTTCAACAGGATGGTGCGCGAGCTGGCCCGGCGCGACGGTTCAACGCGCGAGTTCTTGATGCGGATCACCCACGATCTGCGCACCCCTCTGACCGCGATTCGTGGCCACGCGAGCGCCCTGGCCGACGGGGTCGTACCGCCGCAGGAGGTGTCACGCTCGGTCGCGGTGATCCAGGGCGAGTCTCTGCGGCTGGAGGGTTTGGTCACCGACCTGCTCGATCTGGCACGTCTCAACGCCGACCATTTCCAGCTGGACCGCGCGCCGGTCGACGTCGCCGCCCTGGTCGCCGACGCGGTTCGGGCCGCGCACGCCGAGGCGACCACCCGCGAGGTGGCGGTCGGCTGGTCGGTTCCCGAGTCGCTCGCGACCATCGAGACCGACGATCGCCGGGTGCGCCAGATCCTCGCCAACCTGCTGGAGAACGCCGTCCGGTGGACCCCGGTCGGCGGCCGGGTGCACGTGACCGCCACGCCGGCGTCCGCCGGTGGGGTGCGGGTGGAGGTGTGCGACAACGGCCCCGGCATTCCGCTCGAGCGACGCGAGGAGATCTTCACGCCGTTCGCCTCCTGGGCACCCCCCGATGGGGTGAACGGATCGGGTTTGGGGTTGGCGATCAGCCGGGAGTTGGCGCGCGCCCTCGGTGGTGACCTGCGGCCGGTGGACAGGCCGGAGGGCGGAGCCTGCTTCGAGTTGAGCCTGCCCGAGGGCGCGCCGGAGGAGCGACCGCTGTTGGGCTGAGTGCCGCGGCTCCCGCGCGCTCATCTGGATCGACTTGGGTCAGCTCTCGACCCCGACCACCGCTCGCTGCCGAGGCTCGGAGCCACGGTCAACGTCCACCGCCGGGACATCGTCCGTGGAAGTCGATGAGATCCGCATGGCGGGGGGCGAAACAACGCCAGGGCCAGTTCGGCACGCTCAATGATCTGCCCAGGTTGTTAGTCCACGCGCACGATGACGCCACCATCGACAAACTCGGGCTCGCCGACCGGCACGACGCCCGCCGTGGGCCGCCGGTGTAACGTCACCAGCCGCCAACGCGACGAGCTACACCACATCCCGATGCCCAACTCGATCGTGATCGGCCGGGCGGCACGCGGACGAAACACCCACGGCCCCGGGCGGGTGACGATCACCGCCGGGAAGGCCTCGCCGCCGCTCAGGGGCAGCGGCCCGCGCGGCCTCGAGCTCATACTCGGGCGCGCGCT
>DAOKZF010000082.1:7450-7738 GCA_035325785.1 Miltoncostaeaceae bacterium | reverse complement strand
TGCGGGCGCGGCGCGACGAGGGGCGGGGGGCCCCGAACGATCGGAGGACGGAATGTGCGGGCGATGGTGCGCGTGGTGCGGCGAACGGGCGGTGAAGGGCGAGCTGCCGGTGACGGAGGGGGGCGGGCCGGTGCCCTTGTGCGAGCGGCACGGGCTGGCGGCGCTGGCCGGGTGGCGGCTGCGCTACCGGCTGGCCCGGGGCAAGCGGCGGCTGTCGGACAACCCCGAGGCCGAGGAGCAGGCGCGGGTGCGCTACTGCGAGCGGCACCGGCTGCCCTGGCTGTGGCC
>DAOKZF010000082.1:6694-7440 GCA_035325785.1 Miltoncostaeaceae bacterium | reverse complement strand
ACGAGAAAGACGAACGGCATCGCCACGATGGCGACCCACATCAGCAGGCGGAAATCGTTGGCATAGGCGATGATCGACGCCTGCTGCGTGACGATCGCGTCCATGATCGCGCGCCCCGTGTCGGTTGTGAGGTCGAGCCGGGAGACGAGCGCGAGGCTCATCAAGAGGTCGTCGTGGCCGGCGGCGGCGGGCACGGCCCAGCGCAGCAGGCGCCCGGGGCCGGGGAGGACTTCGTAGCGGCACGCTGAGGCTTCGGCCCAGAATTGGCGGGTCAGCCCGTCGCCGTCGTCGGCGTACTCCTTCAGCCGGCCGCCGTCGATCAGGCCGAGCAGTTCCCAGCCGAGCAGCGATTTTGACTGGCTGGTGAAAGCGAAGGGCTCGACCGTAGCAGGCGGCGAGCCCTTCGCGGACGGCCCGAGCGCCGCGGTAAGGAATGATGCCAGACCCGCGCCGACGCCGGTGGCGTCGATGATGACGGCGCGGGCCTTCCAGACGTTGCGGGCGAGGTCGGTCAGTTGCGGCAGCAGCTCGGAGTGCTTCTTGCCGGTCCAGGCGCGGCGATCGACCACCTTGTAGGCGGGCCGGTCGCGGGTCGGCGTCACTTCCACGACCGTAAGCGCCGTGGCGTCGCGCTTGGCGGCCGGGTCGTACTCGCCGGCGATCGCGGATTCTTCCTCGCCGGCGACGTCGATGAGCAGCGCGTACAGCTTGCCCGGCGTCGGGGTGCGCTGGCGGGGGGGGTCGCC
>DAOKZF010000082.1:3805-6684 GCA_035325785.1 Miltoncostaeaceae bacterium | reverse complement strand
GGCGCTCGGGCGGGAACAGCCCGGCCTCGGCGTCGAGCGCGACCAGCTCGTACTCGGTCTTGACGAATGGGTGATCGGGCCCCAATTGGGCGATGCGATCGCGGACGTGGGCCGCGTAGGCGGGCACGTCGGCGGCGACGGTGCGCCAGGGGGCCAGGAACAGCCGCTGTCGCGCGTCCTGCGCGGCCAGGAGGCGCGCGTGCTCCATCTGGCGGTGCAACAACCCGTTGCGGTCCCAAACGGTGCCCAGATAGAGCGTGGTGGCGTTGGTGGAGGCGGTCATCGGGGCGAACACGCTGTCCCAGCGGCCGGGGTCGATGTCCTGCGCCTCGTTGGCGACCAGCAGGAGGTCCGCCGTCTGGCCGCGGGCGTTCGCGCCGGGGGCCGCGGAGAGGAAGCGGGCGGCGACGTTGCCGGCGCGCACGATGTAGCCGTCCTGCAATCGGGCGCGGCCGGCGGTGAGCGGGTTCTGCCGCAGCCGCTGGATGAGGCGGTCGCGGGTGATCGTGGCCTGCGGGGTCAGCGTCGGCGCGGCGACCACGATGTTGCCGCCGCGCTGGGACATGCGGACCATCAGGTAGGCGATGAGCTGGACCAGCGTCTCGTCCTTGCCGGCCTGCCGGGAGAAGGCGGCGGCGAAGGGGGCCGGGTCGCGGCCGACCACGGCGGCGGCCACGGCGCGGGCGAGCGCGGCTTGGTAGGGGCGCATGGCGGCGCGCGGCCAGAAGGCGCGGGAAAAGAGGGCCGGGTCGGCCAGGGCGGCGCGCAAGCCCGGCTCGATCGTCACGCCTCGACCAGCTCCAGTTCAACGGTCGTCTCGCCCCAGCGCGCTTGATCGGACGCCTTGGCGGCCTTCTCGCGGATGCCCACGATGCGCACGGCGTATTCGTTGAGCCCGTCCGGGTCGTCCACGTCGCGCAGCGTCACCGTGTCGCCGGCGTCGCGGGCGGCCCACAGGTCGGCGGCCAGCTCGCGCCCGGTGCGGCTGAGGCGGCGGCCGTCGCGATCGACCGCCTGATCGGAGCAGCGCACCGCCAGCGTCCAGCGCCGCCGCGTCGAGGCCGGGTAGAGCGGGAGGTAGTCGGCGCTGACGCCGACGAGGACGGGCGCCCAATCGACGACGTTCTCCCAGGTGACGCGCAGCTGCAGGTGCGCCCCGATGGTGTCGGGCGGCAGCGCGGCCGACAGCCGCAGCGCGCGGGTCGGGGCGGCCGGGGCGTCCGCCTCGGCCAGGGTCCAGGTCGCCCCGGCGTCGAGCGAGTAGTGCAGGCTGACGGTGGGCGGGGTGGCCCCCCAGGCGTAGCCGGCGGGGTCCGCGAAGGTGGCCGCGACGAAGCGCCACGCCTTGCTCAGCGTGGGGTCGTCGCCGTCGAGCAGCGGCGAAATCCAGGCGCTCGTGGCGGCCAGCGTGCCGGAGGGCCAATAGCGGGCGTTGACCCGGTACAGCTCGCACTGCGGCGCGCCGTTGAACCAGGTCAGGAAATCGACCTGCCCGGTGCCGCCGGCGTTGGTCGGCCAGAGCCGGATCTGATCGCTGGCGTGATGCCCGATGCGGAACCACGCGCCGAGCCCGTCGGTGGCCCACAGCTCGCCCTCGTTGGCGCGGTTGATCACCGAGACGATCAGCCAGCCGGCGGCGACGCAGGCGCCGTAGCAGGCCACGCCGGAGGGGCCGTCCATGATCCAGCCGGCGTCGGCGCGGCGGCCGTCCCAGGAGACGACGCGGTTCCCGAGCCAGGTGTAGAGCTTGCCCTTGAAGGAGTGGGCGAAGGTGAGGTCGAAGTAGGTCGCCGTGGTGCCGTGGGACGTGCCGTCTTCGAACTCGCCGCGCCAGTCGGGGTTGGGGTCGGACGCGGTGCCGTAGTAGGCGCGGCCGCCGATCAGTTGCACGGCGCGGTCGGTGATGACGGCGAGCTTGCCGGCGTGCGGCAAGACGTGGCGGATGACCCCCTCGGCGTAGCGGTTGCCGGTGGTGGCGAGGGCGGTGTGGGTCCAGAGGCCGATCCGCAGCGATTCCTGGTTGCCGGGGGTGCCGGCCACGGCGGGGATGGACGGGGCGTAGAACAGGTGGCCGTTGTAGGCGGCCCCGATGTTGACCCGCTCGCCCCCGCGCCACGTCGAGAGCGCGCCGTTGGAGGGCTTGTAGAGCAGCCCGTCGTACCAGGGTTGGCGGCCGACGACGATATTCCCCATGAGGGGGATCAGGGCGGTGATGGTCTGGCCGCAGTCGATGAGGTGCGTCGCCGGCCCCCAGGTGGCTTGCCCCGCGGCGCGCAGCGCGTAGAGGTGCTGGCCGATGGCGATGTAGGCGCGGCCGGCCACCACGCAGGAGACGAGCGCGGCGCCCTGCGAGGGGGCGCGGCCGTCCGCGGCGAGCGTGGTGTCCGCGAAGACGGTCGAGTAGGGCCACGGCTCGACGCCGGCGGCGCTCACGTTCGGCCCGATCGCCGTCGACAAAAAGCCGCCGCGGGAGCCGCGGGGGAAGCCGACGCCGGCGGTCAGTTCCCCGACGCCGAGGCGCTGCACGGCGGCGGCGCGGCCGTGGGCCGGCTCGCGCTGGTAGCTCCCCGGCACGATCGGGTAGGCGGCGCCGCCGAGGGCGATATCTCCGAGGTCGGCCATCAGGGCAGGAACTCCGTGACCGGCACGCCGAGCGCGGCGGCCAGCTTGTACAGCGTGGGCAGCGAGGGGCGGCGCAGCCCGCGCTCGTAGCGGCTGATCAGCGAGTGGTCGCACTCCAGCTCGTCGGCCAGCCGGGATTGCGTCCAGCCGGCGCGGGCGCGGGCGGCCCCGATGCGGTGGCCGATGTAGACGGCGAGCCGCTTGGGGTCGGCGGTGGCGGCGTGGGCCGCGCGGTCGAGCGCGTACACGTCAGCCAT
>DAOKZF010000082.1:0-3795 GCA_035325785.1 Miltoncostaeaceae bacterium | reverse complement strand
GGGCTCCTTGGCCCGCGGGCGCGCCGCCTGCGAGTAGAGGCGGGCGGCGGCCAGCCCGTAGACGAGCCCGGCGAGCAGCACGTCGGCGGCGCTGCCGGCCAGCCCCGGCGCGCCGGCGATCTCGGCCAGGGCGACCAGCAGCGCGGCGCTGACGATGGCGGCCAGGCCGGCGAAGCGGGTCGGCAGCCCGGACAGCTTCGCCAGCTCGACCAGGGCGACGGTGAGGGGGACGAGGGGAACCCCGAGGATCAGCAGCTCGGTCATTGCGTGGGGCCTTTCCAACTGGTCGGGTCGCCGCCGCAGGCGCGGATGATGCGGGCCAGGGGGAACGCGTCGCCGGGGCAGTAGGGGCGTTCGATGGCGTCGATGTCGGAATGCCGGAGCATGGTCGAGCGGGAGGGGGCGATCTTCCAGAACGCCAGCAGGTAGCGGGAGAGCGCGATGGAGGCGGCGATCTGCGGCTCGGTGAAGCCGTTGGTCCGGGTGCCGGCGTGTTCGATCGCGATCGTGAAGTCGTTGAGGTTCGCGCCCTGCCGGACGCGTTGCAGGGCGTGGGCCATCCACGAGACCAGGAGGTTCGGGTCGTGGATCTCGCCGTTGGTCCAGGCGGCGCGGCGGGACGCGACCAACTGGTAGGTGGTCCCGTCGCGGTCGATGGCGAAATGAGCCGAGGCGCGGCTGCCGGGCTTGGTCAGCCAGTCGAGGGAGCCGGCGAAGTTGGCGTCGTCGGTGACGTGGTAGACGAGGGCGAGCGGGCGCTGCCCGTTGCGCTCGTGCCAGTTGGGCGACGGGCGCTGGATCAGCGGGGGCGGGGTCGGGGCGCTCGGCTCGGCCGGCAGCGGCTCCGGGGCGGCCTCGTCGCGCTCGCGCATGCTCATCAGGTGGGCGAAGCACTTGCGGGCGTAGTGGGGATCGGTGGCCCAGCGGCCGTTGCCGAGGTCGGCCAGGGTCCGCACGGACTGGCCGAAGCCCGATTGCAGCACCAGCACGTAGCGCGGATCGGAGCTGATCCACGGCCAGAAGGCGGGGTCGTAGCCGCGCACGTAGGCGGACAGGTGGACGAGCATGGCGCGCGCCGCGCTGGGTCCGTCCGCCCAGCCCAGCCCGTCGTCGCCGCCGTCCGTGACCCCGATGCCGCCGGGGTTGAGCCGGGTTCGCCAGTGCTCCGAGGTTCCCACGCCGGTTTCGGTGCACCACATGGCGGCGGGCACGGCGGGGTCGTAGCCGGCGGCGCCGCCCTGCGCCCACAGCTCGGCCAGGAAGCCGTCGACCTCCCCCAGGCGGGCGGCCCCGTGGGCGCGGGCGTAGGCTTTCGCGGCGTCAAGCGTCGCGCTGGGCGGCCCGATCAGCGGTATCGCGCTGGGAGCGGTCGGCGGCTTCGTCGTCATCGTCGGCGTCCTCGTCGTCTGCGTCGTCGTCGTCCTCGTGGGCGGCGGCGATGGCGGCCTCGCCGGCGCGTTCTTCCAGCACCCGGAGCCATTCGGCCTCGGGGTCCTCCACCCCCAGCTCGGCCATCGCCGTTCGGCGGGCGCGCACGCCGGCGGCGACGAGGGCGGTTTCCATGCGGGCCTGCGTCTCGTCGTCGGAGGGCAGGATCGGCGGCCAGACCGGCTCGGTGCGGCGCAGCCCGCCGAACGATTGCCCGCCGAAGCGCTCCATCAGGTCGAGCAATCGGGCGTTGCGCTCGCGGTAGGCGCGCTCCATCACCCGGCGCTTGCGGCGGACCTTTTGGGTGAGGGGCTGGATTTCCACTTCCAGGGCCACGCCGGACAGCTCGCGCCCGGAGTCGCCAAAGGCGGTGCGGGGCGTCTCGGCCAGGTCGTGCAGGGCGCGCCGCAACTCCTCGATGGCGTCGATGTGGAGCCCGACGCCGCCGCCGGCCAGCAGGTCGAGCAGGTAGGCCTTCGCGTTCTCGGGCAACTCCCACTTCGCGCCGGGGCGCATCTGGAGCGATTCGCCGCCGGCGTCCACGTTCTCGATGACGGCGACCGGCATCCCCGACATGTCGAGGATCTGATCGAGCACCGAGAGGCGCTGGTTGAGCGAGCGGCAGACGTCGTACAGGTCCTCCAGATCGCTCCGGCCCCAAAAGCTGAGGGGGTCGGGGTTGTTGGGGATGACGACGTAGGGAATCCAGCCGTAGGGGTTGGCCTGGTCGACGGCGACGCGCTCGGCGGCGACGGTGACGCGCCAGCGGTCGGGTTCCCATTCCTCCACGACCGGGTACGCGCCGTCCTGGCTCAGGTCGGAGCCGACGCGCGGCCAGTGGCGGGCGATCGCCCAGCCGGGCAGGAGGTATTCCTGCCGCATGCGGTGGCGGCGTCCACGGCGGTGAGCCGCGGCCGGCGGGCGTCCGGGTCCCAGGTGACCTTGAGCGCGGCGTCCCCGATCTTGGCCGATTCGACGCCGAGCGCGAAGTCGAGCTCGTCCGCGCCCAGCTCGGCCAGGAGGGCGGCGAGCGCCTTTTCGACGGCCTGGGCGCGGGCCCCGTCGTCTTGCGGCACGACGAAGGAGACGGGCGCGCCGAAGACGTAGGAGACCACCTTGCGGACCATCGTCCGGGCGTAGTTGACGACGACGCGGCGCTCGCCGGGGCGGCGCTTGCGTTCCCACTGGTCCCCGTCGTAGAAGCGGCGGGCCTGGGCGTGGCGGGCGAGGCGGGCGGCGTCCTCGCTGCGCTGGTGGGGACCGGCGGCCCCCGGGGCCCCGGCGATGCCGACGCCGAGGGGCGGCGTGCTCCGCTCCATTACGGGATGATGCCGGCGAGGCGGGCGACGCCGAGCTCGGAGAAGACGGCGAGCGAGGCGTACCACTTGATGCGCCAGCGGGTGGCGTCCTTGGTTTCGAGCTCCCCGACCTCCTCGACGGTGATGCCGCCGTTTTCCAGCCCCATGACGCCGGTCCCCATGCCGAACTTGAGGGCGTAGATCGAGCTGGCGTTGGTGGCGGTGCCGTGCTCCTGGTCGTCCTTGATGAACTCGTCCACCACGATCGGGATGCCGTCGTAGAAGAGGGCGCGGCGGCCGAAGTCGTCCACGTCCGTCTCGAGCAGGTTGCCGGTGCCGCGGCGCAGGCTGGACAGCTTGCGGCGGCTGCGCTTGCTCATCAGGAGCACCTCGGGGCGGCCGGGCTTCACGGTGTCGATCAGCTCGTCCATCTTGTCGAGGGTCAGCGCGGCCCCGTTGGTCCCCATGCTGACGGTCTGGCCGGCGGGGATCGCCTCGGTGATGCCGTCGAAGCTCTTGGCGTTGGTCGACACGTCGCCGTTGTAGAAGGAATCGAGGTAGAGGTGTGCGACGGCCTTGGCCCGGCTGGCGATGACCTCGGCCTCCAAATCGTTGGGGTCGGCGTAGGTCTGCTGCAAAAAGTTGTCGACGTCGGCGTCGCCGCCGAGGATGGTCAGCTCGGCGGTCTGCTTGCTGAACGTGGGGGTGGATTCGGTCCAGGTGTCGCCCACGGCGTAGAAGGCGGCCGCGGGCATGGTGGCCTCGCGGTTGTAGGTGACGGTGGTGCCGACGACCTCCATGAAGGGGAGGTAGCTGAACAGCTGCGATTCCTTGACGATCGTCTCGATGACGCCGGCCAGCAGCATGTCCTGCGTGAGCTTGGCGGCCTCGACCTTGGTCATAGCCATAGCGGCGGTTCCTCCTGGCCCCTGTCAAAAAAGGGGTGCGTGGATCTGTGCGGCCGTTGTTTGGTTAGCCGCGACTCCGGGCGGCGAGGGCGGCGGCGATCTTGCCGGTCCCGGTGCGGCCCTGGGCGGGGTCGGCGGCGCTGCTGCCGCCGGCGGGGACG
>DAOKZF010000081.1:5887-7756 GCA_035325785.1 Miltoncostaeaceae bacterium | reverse complement strand
CTCGGTCGCCACCACCGGCGCGAGCACCGAGGTGTCGCCCAGCGGCAGGTCGAGGATCCCGCGCAGATGGTTCTCGAACTGGGAGGTCTCGCAGGCCTCGATCGTGTAATGCCCGGAGTTGTGCGGGCGCGGGGCGAGTTCGTTCACCAGCACCTCGCCCGAATCCAGCAGGAACAGCTCGACCCCCATCACTCCCAGGCCCCGCCCGGCGCGGGCGGCGGCCGAGGCGATGTCGCTCGCGCGCGCCAGAACCCCCGCGCCGACGGGCGCGGGCACGATCACCTCGTGACAGACGTGGTTGCGCTGCACGGTCTGCACGACCGGATAGACGGCCTCGGCGCCGCTCACCGAGCGGGCCACCATCGCGGCCAGCTCGAGCGCGAACGGCACCATCGCCTCCACCAGCACCCCGTCGCCGGCGTTCAGGCGGTCGAAGGCCTCGCGGGCCTGGCGGGGGTCGGCGCAGGTCGCGTTGCCGTAACCGTCGTAGCCGAGTTTGCGCGCCTTCAGCATCAGCGGCCAGCCCAGGTCGCGGCCGATCGCCGGCAGGTCGTCGGCGCGTTCGGCCACCGCGAAGCGCGGCACCGGCAGGCCCGCGTCGTGCAGCATCTGCTTCTGCAACGCCTTGTCCTGCACGGTGGCCATCGCCCCGGCATTGGGACGCACCGGGGTGCCGGTCGCCTGCACCGCGGCCAGCGCGCCGGCGTCGACGAACTCGTTCTCCAGCGTCCCCACGCCGACCCCCGTGCCCAGGCGGCGCACCGCGGCGGCGTCCTTCCAGTCGCCCTCGATCAGGCCGGCGGCCATCGGCGCCGACGGCTCATCCGGGTGGCCGAGCACCGCGACCCGGATGCCCAGCGGCCAGGCCGCCAGGCAGGTCATGCGGGCCAGTTGACCGGCGCCGGCGATGCCGACGTCGTAGAGGGCGGGGGCGGGGGAGGCGGTCACGCGCGGACGCTATCAAGGCGTCGATGGGGCTGGTACACTGCGCTCCCCGCGGACCGCTGAGGCGGCCGGCGAGGGCTGTTAGCTCAGTTGGGAGAGCACCAGCTCGACAAGCTGGGGGTCACTGGTTCGAGCCCAGTACAGCCCATGTGGACGGGCCCCATCGGCAGACGCGCCGGCGGGGCCCGTCGTCGTTTGGAGCGCTCCAGGGCGGCCCGGGGCGGGGGGGCGAGTCGCTTCGCGCGGGGCGGCGGTGGGAGTGGTGGTCGCGACCCCGCGCCGGTGGCGCGACGATCCTGGCGCCATTCGGTTCGCGAGTGCGCGCCGGGCGTGCGTCTCGCGTCCGTCGCGGCGGCTACCATCGAGCGACCGATGGGGAGGCCCCGATGAACGAAGCCCACTTCGCCGAGATCGAAAAGGTGCTGCTCTATATCTCCGATGCGCGCGAGCGCGCCGAGAACACGCGCAAGACCCTGGAAAAGGGGGGCGCCGAGGCCCACCTGATCGCGGCCGTGCGCGAGAGCGAGGACGAGCTGGCGCGTCTGCATAAGCGGCTGTTGCAACAGACGCACTTTGCCGTGCCCAAGCCCCAGATGAGTCTGTGACCGCCCTCGAATTCGAGTGAGGCTCACCGGGCAGGAGATACGGCGACGCCTGCAGGTCTTCGCGGCCCGCTGGAGCGTGTATGACCGCTCCGAGCGGGCCGAGGCTCAGACCTTTCTGAACGAGCTTCTCGCCTGCTACGGCACCGACCGCCAGCAGGTCGCCACTTTCGAGGAGCCGCAGGCCGGGCGGTTCCTCGATCTGCTGTGGCCGCGGGTGGCGATCGTTGAGATGAAGGCGCCCAAGGAGGCCCGGCGCCTGGCCAAGCATCGTCCCCAGGCGCTCGACTATTGGCGCAACGCGGCCGACCCCGAACGCGGC
>DAOKZF010000081.1:0-5877 GCA_035325785.1 Miltoncostaeaceae bacterium | reverse complement strand
ATGGGAACCGGGGGCGTATCCACAGGCGCCGCGCGTCGTGCTCGACCTGGTGGAGCTGCCCGATCGCTACGACGCGTTGTTGTTTCTGGCCGGTGATGAGCCGGTGTTTCTCGGCTCCGAGGTGGAACTGACCCGCGACGCCGTGGCGCAGGTCAGCAGTGTCTTCAACGCGTTGAAGGAGCGCCGCGCGGCCGGGCCGGACGTGCTGCGCAACTTCGTGTTGCAGTGCGTGTGGTCGATGTTCGCCGAAGATCTCGGCATGCTGCCCGAGCACCGGTTCACCCGGCTCGTGGAGGGCCTGATCGGTGCGCCCTCGCGCTCCAGCGCCGACGAGCTCGGTGGTCTGTTCCGTTGGTTGAACGATCCGGCCCCCGAGCGTCCCCAGCATGGGGCCTACGCCCGGGTTCCGTACGCGAACGGCGGACTGTTCGCCGAGCCGGCGATCGTGCATCTGGAGCGCGAGGAGTTGGATCTGCTGCGCGGGGCGTGCGGCTACGACTGGACCAAGGTGCAGCCGCAGATTTTTGGGTCGCTGTTGGAGGGCGGTCTGGGGCACGACAAACAGTGGCTGCTGGGTGCCCACTACACCGCCGAGGCCGACATTCAGAAGGTGGTCCAGCCCACCGTCGTGCGCCCGTGGAAGGAGCGCATCGAAAACCTGACCACGCATGCGCAGGCCACCCGCGCGCAGGCCGACCTGATGAACTTCGTGGTGCTCGACCCGGCCTGCGGGTCGGGCAACTTCCTGTATGTCGCCTACCGCGAACTGCGCCGCTTGGAGGCGCGCCTGCGTGAACGCGAAATGGAACTGCGCCGCAAGAGCGGCCTGTCCGAGCAGGGGACGCTGGCGGCCTTCTTTCCCGTGTCGAACCTGAAGGGCCTGGAGATCGACGGGTTCGCGGTCGGCCTGGCGCGCGTGGTGATCTGGATGGGGCACAAGCTGGCGGTCGACGAGCTTGATTTGGCGGAGAGCACCCTGCCGCTGGCCGACCTATCGAGCATCCGCCGCGCGGATGCTCTGTCGGCGGATTGGCCGAGGGCGGACGCGATCATCGGCAACCCGCCCTTTCACGGATCGCAGAACCTGCGCGGCATCCTGGGCGACGAGTATGTGGAGTGGCTGAAACGTACCTTCGACGTCGGGGTGAAGGACTACTGCGTCTACTGGTTTCGTCGGGCCAACGACCATCTTGCGCCCGGCGGTCGGGCGGGACTGGTCGGGACGAATTCGATCTCCCAGAACCGGGCCCGCTCGGCCAGCCTCGAGTACATCGCGGCCAACGGCGGCGTGATCACCGAGGCGGTCTCGAAGCAGGAATGGTCGGGCGAGGCGGTTGTGAATGTGTCGATCGTGAACTGGGTGAAGGAGCCCGCAACGCCTCCGGCCACATTCCTGCTCGACGGCGTCGAGGTGGGCGGCATCACGACCGCGCTGCGCCCGGTGGGCGGCGGCCTCGATGGGGCCGAGCGCCTCGCGGCAAACCGAGGATGGGCCTTCCAGGGTCCGATTCCCGCGGGCGCCGGTTTCGTGCTCGCCGACGAGGAAGCCCAGTGGTTCCTCGCGCGGGAGGATGCAGACTACCCGCGGGTGGTGCGCCCCTACCTGGTTGGGGACGATATCGCCAACGCTCCCGCTCAGGCGGCGCGCCGCTGGATCATCGATTTCGCGATGATGCCTCTGGAAGATGCGATGCGGTTCTCGGCGGCGATGGCGGTCGTGCGCGAGAAGGTGAAACCCCTCCGTGAGCGCAACAATCGCAAACAGTATCGCGAGTACTGGTGGCGCTTTGCCGAGCCACGACCCGCCCTCCGGGCGGCGATCGCGGCGCTGCCCCGCTACATCGCGGGCAATGCGCAGGGGAAACGCATCCTGTTTGTATGGTGCGAGTCTTCGGTGTGCCCGAGCAATCTCACCAACGTTTTCGCCTTCGCCGACGACTATTCGATGGGCGTGCTCACCTCCACCGTCCATACCGAGTGGGCGCGTCTGCAGTCATCGACGCTTCGCGTCGATATCCGCTACACGCCGACCTCGGCCTTCGAGACCTTCCCCTGGCCACCCGCACCCACCGACGCCCAGCGCGGGACGGTGGGAACCATCTGCGCCGAGGTGATTCGTCGCCGTCAGGAAATCTGCGCCGACCAGGACATCGGCCTGACAACCCTCTACAACCAGGTCGACGAGGGCGCATGGGCCGACCTGAGGGACCTGCACCGGCGGCTCGACGAAGCCGTGGCCGCGGCGTACGGCTGGCCGGCCGCGGTCGCCGTCGACATCGACCAGGCAATGCGCAGACTGATGGAACTGAACGCGGCGATCCACGCCGGGCGGATCCCTTACCACCCGTTCGGGGCGGGGTGACCCGGTAACCGTTCTTCGTCCCGTCCGCTTGTGACAACCGTCACCTGAGGCGTAGGGTCCTGACCGGTCTGACACCGATCGGCGATCGAAGGGGACGGGCGAATGGCACGAGTGCTCTATGGCATCGGGTCGTTCTGCGCCCGTCACCGGCTGCTGGTGCTGCTCGCCTGGGTGGTGATCATCGTCGGCGTCGGGCTCACCGTTTCGCGGGTCGGGGCGCTCACCAGCAACGACCTGAGCCTGCCGGGCACCGACAGCCAACGGGCCACCGACCTGCTGGCCGAACGCTTCCCGCCCCAGCAGAACGGCGCGAACCCGATCGTCTTCCACGTCGAGCAGGGGACCCTTGACGCCGGTGCGCGCAAGCAGGCGATCGCCACCGCCGCCAAGAAACTGGCCGCGATCGACTTCGTCCACAGCGCCCCCAGCCCGTTCTCCACCGCCGGCGCCGCCCAACTGGCGACCGACAGGACCACCGCCTTCATCCCCGTGCTGCTCAAGATCGGCAACGCCGACCTGAGCGTCGCGGACTCCCAACGGGTGCTCGACACCGCGCGGGCCGCCACCGCCGGCCAGGGAATCGAGGTCGCCGCCGGCGGGGCGATCGGCGGCCAGCTGTCGACCCCCGACACCGAGAGCAGCGAGCTGGTCGGCATCCTGGTGGCGATGGTGATCCTGGCGCTCACCTTCGGATCGCTGATCGCGATGGGCCTGCCGATCATCAGCGCGGTGGTGGGCCTGATGGTGGGGCTGATGGTCGTCGGGCTGCTCGGCCATCTGGTGAGCATCCCCGACATCGCACCGACCCTGGCCACCATGATCGGCCTGGGCGTCGGCATCGACTACGCCCTGTTTTTGGTGCGCCGCCACCGCCAGCAACTGGACGAGGGCATGGAGGTGAACGAGTCGATCGCGGTGGCCGTCGGCACCTCCGGCACCGCGATCGTGTTCGCCGGCACCACCGTGGTGATCGCCCTCCTGTGCCTGGCCGTGGCGCGCATTCCGCTGGTCACCGCGCTGGGCTACGCCGCCGCGATCGCGGTGCTCACCGCGGTCATCGCGTCGGTCACCCTCCTGCCGGCCATCCTCGCGCTGCTGGGACACCGCATCAAAGCTCTGCCGATCCGCCGGCGGCGCCCACCCGCACCCGGCGCCGAACGCGGCGGTCTGTGGGCCGCCTGGGGACGGCTGGTCACCGCCCGGCCCCTGCTCGTGTTGGCGGTGGTCCTGCCGGTGCTGATCGTGCTCGCCCTGCCGGTTTTCGCCCTGAACCTGGGGCAGGAGGACATCGGCGCCACCCCCACGAGCACCACCGAACGCCAGGCCTTCGACGACCTGAGCGCCGACTTCGGCCCCGGCTACAACGGCCCATTGCTGATCGCCGTGGAACTGGGCACGCCCGCCACCGTCGACCCGACGGTCTCCGCCCAGGAGCAACAGCTCACCGACCTGCAGAACACACTGCAGCAGGAACAGGCCGAGGGCCAACGCCAATCGGCCCAGCTGCAGAAACAGGCGGCGGCGCTCACCGCCCAACAGGCACAGCTGCAGGCGCAGGCCGCCAGCCTGCAGAACCAGGCGAACACTCTGCAGAACCAGGCCGCTGAGCTGCGCCGACGCAAGGCCGCGATCGACGCCCAGGCGGCCCAACTGCGCGCCCAGATCGCCGCGATCGAGGCGCGTTTCCGGCAGATCCTCGCGCGGGCCGACGGGCCGCTGGCCCGTCTGAGGGCCGCCGAGGCCCAACGCCAGAACGCCGAACGGGAACTCTCCCAGGTGATCGCGCGAATCGACCGCCTGCGCCAACGGGCCGACGCCGCCGCCCACCCCGAGGCCCGCCGGGCGATTCTGGCGGCGATCGCCGCCAGCCGCGCCGACGGCGACCGCATCCGTGCCCGGCCGCCGCCCGCCAGCGTGAGGCGCAACTGCGCTCCGCGGCGGCCGCCGTGCGCGCCCAGGCCCAACGGCAAGCCTCCGTTCCGCGCCAGCTGCGCGCCGAGGCCGACCGACTGGCCCGAGAGGCCGCGTCTCTGGCGCGCGACGCCGACTCCCTGGCCCGCCAGGCGGCGGCCCTGGAGGCCTCCAAGCGCGAGCTGGAAGCCCAGGGAGCCGCGCTGCAACAACAGGCGGCGGCCCTCACACAGCAACAGGCGCAGCTGGAAGCCCTGCAGGCCACCGCGAAAAAACAGCAGCAGCAGGCGCTGGCGCTGAAGAACTCGCTCACGGTGACGCTCACCAAGGCCGGCGGCGACGACCGCGGCACCGACCCACGACTGGTGAAACTGCAGGATGCCCTGGGTGACACCGCGGGCGTGAACGTCGTGTCGCCGCCGCAGATCAACGCCACGGGGAACGCCGCCACCTTCACCGCGATCGCCGCCACCGCGCCCGCCGATCCGGCCACCGCCGACCTGGTGGCCCGGGTCCGCGACCGCGTGGTCCCCAAGGCCACGGCCGGAACCGACATGACCGTGAGCGTCGGCGGCAGCACCGCCGCCAACGTCGACCTGGCGGCGGAGATCTCATCGCGCCTGCCCCTGGTGATCCTGGTGGTCCTCGGCCTGAGCGTGATCGTGCTGATCCTGGCCTTCCGCTCGCTGCTGGTTCCGCTCCAGGCCGCCGTGGTCAACCTGATCTGCGTCGGCTCGGCCTTCGGTGTGATCACCGCCGCCTTCCAGTGGGGGTGGGGGATCAACCTGTTCGCCATCGACACGCCCTCGTCCACCGTGCCGATCGCCAGTTTTGTGCCGCTGATGATGTTCGCCGGCCTGTTCGGGCTCTCGATGGACTACCAGGTCTTCCTGCTCTCCCAGATCGCCCAGAGCCGCGAGAAGAGCGACGGGGAACGCGCGGCGATCGCCGACGGGATCACCCACAGCGCCCCGGTCATCACCGCCGCGGCGCTGATCATGATCGGCGTGTTCGGCAGCTTCGTGCTCAACGGCGACCCGACGGTGAAACAGTTCGGCGTCGGCCTCAGCGTGGCGCTCGTTCTGGCCGGGATCAGCGTCCTGGCCCTCGTACCGGCGCTGCTCTCGCTGCTGGGGGGCGCCGGCTGGTACCTGCCGGCGTTCCTTCAGCGGGCGCTGCCCGACATGGACATCGAGGGCGCGTCGATCAGCGAGCGCGCCGCGCACGCCACGCACGAGGCGACCACGCGGGCGGCGGCCGACGACGGCCGGGAGCCGGCGGACCCCGGTGACGATCCCGAGCCCTCCGTGCCGGCCCCGGTCCGCGCGCGGCCGGCCGAAAACGCTCCGCGACCCGTCGGCGATCCGGCGCCGGCCCCCTCTGCGGACGGCGGCGCGCCGTCGGCCCACCGCCCATCGCCCCCCGAGAAGCCGTCACCCGGTACGCCCCGTCCGCCCGAGGGTGGGATGAACGGTGGCCGTCCGCCATCGGCTCCTCCGCCGGGCGATGGGGGCGAATCGTCGCCGGCGCCGGCCGACCGGAGGGCGGATTCCGCGCCGCCCTCACACTGAGAGACCTCGAACAAGGCAGACTGTCCCCATGGG
>DAOKZF010000080.1:1555-7833 GCA_035325785.1 Miltoncostaeaceae bacterium | reverse complement strand
AGGAGCCGAACCGGTCCCTCATCTCCCGGAACAGCTGCTCGTCGGTGACGATGTCCTTGACCTTGAGGTCCTTGAACGTCAGCCAGGCGTTGGTGAGGCGTTCGACCGACTCCTCGGTGTACCGCTCGAGGTCCTTGAGGCTGAGCTCGGTCTCCTTGCGCAGCTCGCTCTCGGCCTGTTTGCGGTCGGCGTCGGTCAGCTCGCGTCGGGCCTCCGGGTCGTCGGAGGTGCGGTCGCGCTGGAGGTCCTCGGCCCAGTACTCGTCCTCTTCGAGGAGCACGTCCGCTCGAGGCGCTCCTGGTATTCGAGGATCCGCTGTTCCTTGTCCTGGCCGTGCTCTTCGATCGTGCGGTTGACGTCGTCCTGGAGACGGTCGAGTTCCGCATCGCGGTTCTCGGTGTCCACATCGGTGACGATCGATGCGGCGAAGTAGAGCACCTTCTCGAGCTCTTTCGGCGCCAAATCGAGCATGTAGCCGATGCGACTCGGCACGCCCTTGAAGAACCAGATATGGCTGACCGGTGCCGCCAGGTCGATGTGGGCCATCCGCTCACGGCGCACCTTGGCCCGGGTCACCTCGACGCCGCAGCGCTCGCAGATGATGCCCTTGTAGCGGACCCGCTTGTACTTGCCGCAGTAGCACTCCCAGTCCTTGGTGGGACCGAAGATGCGCTCGCAGAAGAGGCCGTCCTTCTCCGGCTTGAGAGTGCGGTAGTTGATCGTCTCGGGCTTGGTCACCTCGCCCGAGCTCCACTGGCGGATCTGTTTGGAGGAGGCCAGCCCGATCGTGATGGAGTCGAAGTTGTTGATGTCGATCACGTACCCGCGCCTTTCGTGTCTCCCCCGCCGCCCGAATGTCGCGGCGGAGGTGTCAAATCCCCGTCGATCGTCCCTGCGGGCGGGCGCCGTCGCGACGCCCGCCCGCCGGCGGCTTACCGCTCCTCGCCGTCGGACTCCGACGTGTCGGTCGCGGGGGCCTGGTCCTCCGCGGCGGCCTCCTGCGTGGCGGGCTCATCGGTGAGCGCCCCGCCGGACAGGTCGATGCCGAGTTCCTCGGCCGCCCGCAGCAGGTCGTCGTCCTCGTCCTCGCCGAACAGTTCCGGCCCGACGTCGCCCTCGACCTTCACATCCAGCCCAAGGCTCTGCATCTCCTTCAGCAGCACCTTGAAGCTCTCGGGAATCGAGGGCTCCTGGATGTTCTCGCCCTTCACGATCGCCTCGTAGGCCTTCACGCGGCCGATCGTGTCGTCGCTCTTGATCGTGAGCATTTCCTGGAGTGTGTAGGCGGCGCCGTAGGCCTCCAGTGCCCACACCTCCATCTCACCGAAGCGCTGACCGCCGAACTGGGCCTTACCGCCCAGCGGCTGCTGGGTGACCAGCGAGTACGGGCCGGTCGAGCGGGCGTGGATCTTGTCGTCCACCAGGTGGTGCAGCTTCAACATGTACATGTAGCCGACGGTCACCTTGCCGTCGTACGGATCGCCGGTGCGCCCGTTGAACAGCTGCATCTTCCCGGAGCAGTGACGGCCCTCGCGGTCGTTCTCGTCGATGCCCAGGTCGATCGGGTTCTCGGGGTGGCTGGCCGACCAGTCCATCAACACCTGGTCGACGTCCACCGGCTCCGCGCCGTCGAACACCGGCGTGGCCACACGGGTGCGCTGAGGCGCCACCCCGTCGGGCAGGCCGTTCTCGTAGGCGCCGTCAACCCAGCCGCTGGCGGCCGCCCACCCGAGGTGGGTCTCCATGATCTGACCGATGTTCATGCGCGAGGGCACGCCCAACGGGTTGAGGATCATGTCGATCGGGGTGCCGTCTTCGAGGAAGGGCATGTCCTCCTCGGGCACGATCTTGGAGATCACGCCCTTGTTGCCATGGCGGCCGGCCAGCTTGTCGCCCTCGGCGATCTTGCGCCGCTTGGCGACGTAGACGCGCACCAGCTGGTTGACGCCCGGCGACAGGTCGTCGTCGTCCTCACGGCTGAAGACCTTGACGTCGATCACCTTGCCGCCCTCGCCGTGAGGCACCTTGAGGGAGGTGTCGCGGACCTCGCCGGCCTTCTCCTTGAAGATCGCGCGAATCAGCTTCTCTTCCGCGGTCAGCTCGGTCTCACCCTTCGGGGTGACCTTGCCGACCAGCAGGTCGCCGGAGGTGACCTCGGCGCCGATGCGCACGATGCCGCGCTCGTCGAGGTCCTTGAGGGACTCCTCCGAGCGGTTCGGGATGTCGCGCGTGATCTCCTCGTCGCCCAGCTTGGTGGTGCGGGCGTCGACCTCGTAGGCCTCGATGTGGATCGAGGAGAGGGCGTCCTCTTTCACGAGGCGCTCGGAAATGATGATCGAGTCCTCGAAGTTGTAGCCCTCCCAGCTCATGAAGGCCACCAGCACGTTCTTGCCCAGGGCCAGCTCGCCCTGGTCGGTGGAGCTGCCGTCGGCGAGCACCGCGCCGGCCTCGAGCACGTCGCCCTTGTAGACGACCGGCTTCTGGTGGATCAGGGTGCCCTGGTTCGATCGACGGAACTTGTGCAGCTCGTAGCTGTCGAGCTGTCCGTCCTCCGCCTCGACCACGATGTGGTCCGCGTCGACCAGCGCCACCTTGCCCGGGTTGCGGGAGATGACCACATCGCCCGTGTCCATCGCCGCGCGCCGCTCGATACCGGTGCCGATGAACGGCGACTCGGTGATCATCAGGGGCACCGCCTGGCGCTGCATGTTGGCGCCCATCAGGGCCCGGTTGGCGTCGTTGTGCTCGAGGAAGGGGATGAGGGCGGTCGCCACCGAGACGATCTGTTCCGGCGAGACGTCCATGTAGTCGACCTCATCCGGCTCGGCCAGCACCGGCTCACCGCCACGGCGGCAGAGGACCGGACCGATCAGGCGACGGTCGTCGTCGAGCTCGGCGTTCGCCTGGGCGATCACCTTGTGCTCTTCCTGGGTCGCGTCGAGACGCTCGACGTCCTCGGTCACCACGCCGTTTTCGACGCGCCGGTACGGGGTCTGGATGAACCCGAACTCGTTGACGGTCGCGTAGCTCGCGAGCGAACCCATCAGGCCGATGTTCGGACCTTCCGGGGTCTCGATCGGGCACATGCGCCCGTAGTGGGTCTGGTGGACGTCGCGCACCTCGATCGGCGCCCGCTCACGGGTCAGGCCGCCCGCTCCCAGCGCCGACAGGCGCCGGCGGTGGGTGAGCCCCGACAGGGAGTTGGTCTGGTCCATGAACTGCGACAGCTGCGAGGAGCCGAAGAACTCCTTGAGCGCGGCGACCACCGGACGGATGTTGATGATCGTCAGCGGGGTGATCGTGTCGACGTCCTCGGTGCTCATCCGCTCGCGGACGACCCGCTCCATGCCGTACAGACCGATGCGGAAGGCCTCTTGGATCAGCTCGCCGACGGTGCGCAGACGGCGGTTGCCGAAGTGCTCGTATTCGTCGAGGTCGCCGGCGATCTCGTCCCGGGGCCACGTGGCCGCCTCGGCCGCGAAGTCCTTGGAGTCCTCGGGCAGGCCGATGCGGGTCGGCAGCTCGACCAGCCGGCGGATGAGCTCGACCAGATCGTCGGACATCCCGGTGTAACGGCCGCTGAAGCGCGGGTTGGTGAGCGCGCGCACGCTCTCGGGCAGGTGCGTGCCGAGGCGGGCGTTCAGCTTGTAGCGACCGACCTTGGTCAGGTCGTAGCGCTTGGGGTCGTAGAAGAGCGAACGGACCAGGCTGCGCGAGTTGTCGATCGTGGGCGGCTCGCCCGGGCGCTGCTTCTTGAACACCTCGATCAGCGCGTGCTGGGTGGCCTCACCGGAGCGCAGGTCGAGTTTCTTCTCGAGCTTCTCGATCTCCGCGTCGATCTCGAGCTGCTCGTCGGCGGTCGCCCCGTCGGCGCGCGCGTTGAGCTCCTGCATCTGCGAGACGATCGCCTCGAGTTCGGCGAGGCTGTTGCGATCGCCGGTCTGCGGGGCGCCCTCGGTGGCGTCCTTGTCGAGGGTCGCCTGGATGTAGGGGTCGACCCGCTCCGGATCGTTGGGGTGACGGAAGAGGTTCGCGATGTCGTCGCGGGTGTAGCCGAGCGCGAACAGCAGCGTGGTGACCGGCAGCTTGCGCTTGCGGTCGATCCGGACGTTCACCAGGCCCTTCTTGTCGATCTCGAGCTCCACCCAGGAGCCGCGCGACGGCATGAGGTTGGCGACGAAAACCTGCTTCTCGCGGTCCTTGGGCTCCATCACGTAGGCGCCCGGCGACCGAACCAGCTGGGTGACGACCACCCGCTCGGTTCCGTTGATGATGTAGGTGCCCCAGTCGGTCATCAGGGGCAGGTCGCCCATGAAGACCTTCTGTTCGCGGAACTCACCGGTCTCCTTGTTGATGAAGGAGACCTCGAGGGTCAGGGGAGCCGCGTAGGTCTGGTCCTTCTCGCGGCAGGCCTTGATGTTGTCGTTCGGCTGGATCTGGTCGAACGGCATGCCCGGCTCCCAACCGCCGAGCGTGTACTTGCCGAACTGGACGGCGAGGGTGCCGGTGAAATCTTCGATCGGCGAGATGTCGTCGATGGTTTCGCGCAGCCCCTCGTTGAGGAACCACTCAAACGAGGATCGCTGAATGTCGATGAGGTTCGGGACCTCAAGGACCTTGTCCAGACGCGAGAAGTTGCGACGGACGCGGGCGGGCGTGCGGGTGCTCAAGTCTCGAGGCCTCCTGACGAGAGCGAGCGGCGGGCGACAGTGCGCCGCTTTCGCGGCGCGGGCGTAACGACAAACGTTATCACGCGGTCATGAAATGGGTCGACAAAATGCCCACCGCGAGGCGGGCACTGGGCGGAAATCGCGGCGCAGCGTGCGATCTCGGTCAGTCGGACCCAGCGAGCAAGACGACGAAATGTAACACGTCTGCGCTCGAGCCGTCGACGGGGGCCGTCCATCGGCATACTGTTGTAATGGCATCAACGCTCCCGTCCTACGACGACGGTCCCGGCGACCGGATGGCCGCCCGTCTGCCGAGCCTGCTCGAAGCGACGCACGCGCAGTGGACCGCCGCCGACGAGCGTCGACGCATGCGCGCGTTCGGCTTTCGTCCGGCGGTCGAACCCGGCGTGCTGAAACGCGAGTGGCACGGACTGGCCGTACGCGTGTCGCAGTCCGGTCTGCGCGCGGCGCTGCCGGGGGTGGCCGAGTTGGTCTGGAACACCGCCGACCGCTCGATGCTGCTGAACGGCGAGCCCTACCGGGACACCGATAAGGGCCTGGCACTGGTCGAGATCCTGCTCGACCTGATCGGCGCCTACGAGCGCTGGGTGGAGGTCCGGGAGGGGCGCGAGGGACGGATGCAGCGCGGACGCATCGCCTTCCCCGATCGGCGCCCGGTCAACGCGCTGGCCGAGACCCGTCGCCTGCAGCGCCTCATCCACAACAGGCCGCGCGGCGGGGCCTGAGGGCGCACCCGCGCGTCTCGGCGCGTCGGAAGGCGGTGGGCCACCCCGCCCGTGACGAGGTGGCACACACCGGGTGAATCAGAACTTGCCGGGGTTCCCGCCGTCGCGCACCACGGTCAGGTCCTCGATCCAGCCCTCCAGCCGAGCCTTGTCCTTGTCGCCGTCCTCGAGTTCGTCCAGCGCGGCCTGGACGAGCTCGATCACCTCGGCGGCGGTCGTCTTGTTGGCCAGGGAGACTCGGTCGCGGAGAGCACTCTTGCGTTCCCGATCCAGCGGCATGTGGGTCCTTCCTCGTCGATGGAGCTCCACGCGGCAAACCCGCGGGAGGCAGATGACCTGGGCATTGTGCGCGATCGCACAACCGGTGTCCAGTTGGCGTGGACGGAGCGCCGGCGATCAGGCGGGCGCGTCCGGCCCCGTGTCGAGGTTCTACGGCCGGTTCGTCGCGGGCGGGGAGGGGTGGCCGCGTCCGGCGATGCGCACCCGCAGGCGAACGACGGTGCGGTTGCCCGCCCGGTCGGCAACGCTCACCCGAGCCGCGTGCAGCCCGGGCGCGAGGGCGCCCAACGGCACCGTCCGCGTCAGCCCGGGGCGCAACGAGACGGCGCGGGGGGGCGCATCGGATCCCGCGACGGCGATGGACACGCTCAGCGGGGTGCGGTTCTCGCCGTCGTTGGCCCGCAGCACCAACTCGACCGGGGTTCCGGCGGGCCGTGCGAGCGGCCGACCCGGCCCGGGGCTCACGCGCCGCAGCCGCGCGCGCACGATTCGCGGCGGCCGGTTGTCGACCCTCACGGCCCAGCGGCGGGCCCCGACCCTCCCGGCCCTCCCCCGGGGGGCGCGGCGGCGAACCGAAAACCCC
>DAOKZF010000080.1:933-1545 GCA_035325785.1 Miltoncostaeaceae bacterium | reverse complement strand
GGGGCCCGGCGCAGACGATGAATCCCGTCGCCGAGGCGACGCGTGTCGATGCGCAGACCTCCCGGGCGCGCTCCGGGGCGCGCCATCACCGTCTGGCCGTCGACCTCGAGCGACCAATCGGTCACCTGGTTCGGCGAGCGGAGCGCCACGCGCGCCATCACCACCCCGCGCACCCAGGCGCCTGGCGTCGGCCGGGGATCGACGACGGCGGGGCCGGTGAGGGTTGCCCGCACCCGCCCCGCGCCGTAGGCGGGGTCGGGTCCGGGCGGTCCGAGATCGTAGGCCAGGGCGGCCAGACGCGCGCGGATGGTGCGCGCGTCGGACGGCCGCCCGGCGGCACGCGCGGCGGCCAGCATGAGCGCGGCGGCACCGGCGGCGTTCGGGGCGGCATTCGATGTTCCGCCGACGCCACGCCGCCCCAGCGGCCCCATCAGCCAGGTGTCGGTCGGCGCCACCAGGTCGGGCTTGAGACGCCCGTCGGGGGTCGGGCCGTGCGAGGAATACCCACGCAGGCGGTCGCCGCGCCAGTCGACCGCCCCCACCGCAATCGCACCGCGTGCGTCGGCGGGCGTCGGCACGCCCCCCCCCCGGGGACCCCCCATCCCCCCCCGG
>DAOKZF010000080.1:0-923 GCA_035325785.1 Miltoncostaeaceae bacterium | reverse complement strand
CGTCTCGTCCACACGCGTGCGGCGCGGCGGCCCGCGCCGGGTGCCGTCCGGGGCGCGTTCCCAGCCGGGGGGCCACCGATCCCCGCCAGGGGAATCTCACGGCTGAAGAGGGTCAGGTCGCCGCTCGGCAGAGGCCCGGAGCGGTGGACGACGCGCACGCGGTAGCGCCCATCGGCCGATGCGCGCCATCCGGTGACGCGTTCGGCCGGGCGAGCGCCGGCGGCCTGGCGGTCCTCGGATGCGGCGACGGCCTCCCATGCCCCGTCCGCACCCTGGTATTCGACGATCAGGTCGAGATCGGTCGGATGCGCGGGGTCGGCGTTGTTCCAGGAGAGGGCGAAGGTGATCCGCTGGCCGACGTTGCGGGCGAACGACCAGTCCGGGTCGGCGAAGTCGAGCGTGCCGTCGCGGTCCGCGTCCCGCCACGGGCCCGCCCAGTGTTGGAGCGCGTAGTTGCCCGCGGAGTTGAACCAGAGAATCCCGGCTCCGGCGGCGCGATCCACCGCCTGGGCGAGCGCGCCGCTGCCGTCGAAGGGCCCCTCGAGGAAGTTGTTCGAATGCACCACGATGTCCGGACGGCGCGTGGCCAACCAGTCGGTCGCGGCGATGAACTCATCCTCGGTGTGGTAGTTGACGTAGAGGTACCGGGCCCGGGGGGCGTAGTCGTAGACCGTCTGGGCGACCAGCTCACCGTGATTGGTCGGGTTGCCGTAGGCGTTACTCCCAGCGAGCCCGCCGGCGGCATCGAACGAGAGCGTCTCCAGCCGGTCGGACGGCGGCAGTTCGTCCAGCGCCTGCAACCGCTCGAGGTTCCCACCGAAGCCCATGTCCAGGACGGCGATCACCAGCCCCGAACCGCCGTCGGCCGTCTGCTCGAGCGCCACGGCGCCGGTGCGCCGCAGCCCCTGAGAGAGCGCCGGCGG
>DAOKZF010000079.1:0-7848 GCA_035325785.1 Miltoncostaeaceae bacterium | reverse complement strand
GGTCGCCAAGGCCTCGGCCGGCGCGGTGGAGCATCTGCCGATCGCTCGGGTCGGCAGCATCCTGGCCGCCGTCCACGATGCGCGCGGCGCCGGCCGCCCGGCGTTCGGCGCGCATCCGGACGGTGCCGAGGACTACCGGACGGCGCACTGGATACCGCAGTCTCTGATCGTGATGGGCGCGGAGGGGGAGGGATTGCGCCCCCGGGTGCGCGAGGCGTGCGACCTGCTGGTGCGCATCCCGATGCGCGGCCGCGTCGCCTCGCTGAATATCTCGGTTGCCTGCGGTCTCCTGCTCTATGAGGCGATTCGCAACACGCAATAGTCACGATTGCAGCGTTATGTCGTTGACCTACCCACCGGTGGGCGGTAAGAATCCCCATCAACGATAAAAGCCAAGCCTCAAGTACAGGTTGAGGCTTTCTTCCGGCGAGGTCTGAGAGACGCGATGCAAACGACAGCGACGAAACTGCGGTCCCTCGACGGCGGACGGCCCTCTGGGCATCACTCTGGGCAGGCTCAATCTTGGGTTGAGGTTCAGGATCGGGCGCTGATCGAGCGTGCCCGGGAGGGCGATCAGGCGGCGATGTCCCGTCTGATCGAGCGATACCGTGGTTTCGTGCGGATGAAGGCCAGCTCCTACTTCCTGGTGGGCGGTGAGAGCGAGGACCTGATCCAGGAGGGCCTGATCGGCTTCTACAAGGCCGTGCGCGACTACCGGCCCGACCGCGACGCCTCCTTCCGCTCCTTCGCCGAGCTGTGCGTCAACCGTCAGATCATCACCGCGATCAAGACGGCCGCGCGCAACAAGCACACGCCGCTGAACACCTACATCTCCTTCAGCCACACCCGCGCGGTGGGAGGATCCGACCAGGAGATCTCGCTCGCCGATGTGCTGCCGAGCGACCCGGTGGTCGACCCGGCCTCGCAGGTGATCGCCGCCCAGGAGCTTCGCGCCCTGGTTGACTGCCTGGGCGAGGTCCTGTCCACGCTCGAGAGCAGGGCTCTCACCATGTACCTCGAGGGGCGCTCCTACGAGGAGATCGCCGGGCGGCTCGAATGCGCACCCAAGGCGGTCGACAACGCGCTCCAGCGGGTCAAGCGCAAGATCACGGTGCACCTGAACGGGCGCGCCGTGCTCGACATGGCCTGATCCACGGCCTCCCGCGCCGACGCGTCGGGGGGCCTTGGTATCCTCGCCGGGCCCAACCGCGCGATAAGGAGCCGTTGCATGGGCCTGATGAGCCGTTTCAACCTGATCGTGAAGTCCAAGGCCAGCAAGATGCTCGACAAGGCCGAGGACCCGCGGGAGACCCTCGACTACTCGTACGAGAAGCAGCTCGAGATGCTCCAGAAGGTGCGCCGTGGGGTGGCGGACGTCGCCACCAGCAAGAAGCGCATCGAGCTACAGGCGGCCAAGCTCGAACAGAGCGTGGCCAAGCTCGACGGCCAGGCGCGCTCCGCGCTTGCCCAGAACCGCGAGGACCTGGCCCGGGTCGCGCTCGAGCGCAAGAAGGGCGTGCAGCTGCAGCTGCAGGGGCTGGACGAGCAGCGCGAACAGCTGCAGGCCGAGCAGGACAAGCTGGTGGTGGCCGAGCAGCGCCTGACCGCCAAGGTCGAGGCCTTTCGCACGCGCAAGGAGACCATCAAGGCCCAGTACACGGCCGCCGAGGCCCAGACCAAGATCGGCGAGGCCCTCAGCGGCGTCTCCGAGGACATGGCCGACGTCGGCATGGCGATCGAGCGGGCCGAGAACAAGACCGAGACGATGCGTGCTCGGGCCGGCGCGATCGACGAGCTGATCGCCTCCGGGGCCCTCGACGACGTCACCGACGGCCGCGACTCGATCGATCGCGAGCTCGAGCAGCTGAGCATCGGCGGTGGTGTCGACGACGAGCTGACCCGCATGAAGGCGGAACTCTCCGCCGGGGAGCCCGCCGCCGGGCAGATCGAGCCGGGGGAGGAGGGCAAATGATCGTGCGGATTCTCGGCGAGGGCCAGTACCGGCTGGACGACGCGGCGGCCGCGCAGGCCAACGTGATCGACCAGCGCGTGCAAGCGGCGACCGAGGCGAACGACGAAACCGCGTTCGCGGCCGCCCTTGCGGAACTGGTGGCGCTGATCGTCGAGTCCGGTACGCCGTTGGCGCCGGAGGAGTTCATCGGTTCGGACGCGGTGGTTCCCGCGCGAGACACCACCCTCGATCAGGCGCGCGATCTGCTCTCGTACGAGGGGCTGATTCCCGACTGATCGGCCCGCGCCGGCGGGCGATCTCCCCCCGGACGGCCGGTCAGCGCGCCGCCGGGGTGGGGTCGCCCAGCGGTGCGGGTGCCGGCCCGGGCCAGGTCGGTCGTCGCCCGGCGTCCTGGGGGGACACCCGGATCCAGCGTTCCAGATGCTCGATCCAGGCCCTCATCAGGGGCGATGGCGTCGAGCGGTGGGGGAACAGCCCCGCGATCTGGGTGACCACCGGACGCCCCGTGATCGGCACCAGCACCGGATGCGGCCGTCGGATCGGTTCGACGGCGCTGCGCGGCAACACGCTCACCCCGTAGCCCGCGCCCACCAGTCGGGCGACCGTCAGCAGGCTCGCGCCATCGCAGGTGACATGCGGGCGGAAGCCCTCCCGCTCGCAGGCCGCCTCGATCAGCTGAAACAGATACCAGGCGCGATGCCGATCGAAGGCCACGAACGGCTCCGCGGCGATCGCCTTCAGGGGAAGCTCGTCGGCGTCGGCGAGGCGATGATCGAGCGGCAGGGCCAACAGGAACTCCTCCTGCCACAGCACCCGCACGTCGATCTGCGCGGGCGGGATGGGCAGACGCACGAACCCCATGTCGATCTCGCCGTTGTGGATTTCGCTGGCCAGTCGCTCCGCGCCCGCCTCCCGAAACACCACCTCCACGTCGGGGTGGCCCGCCGCGAACGCCGCCAGGGGACGGGTGAGATGGGGCGCAATCGTCGGCACCGCTCCAAAGCGCAGTCGGCCGCTCGCGCCGGCCGCCAGGCCGCGCATCTCGTCGGCGGCCCCGTCGAGGCTGGCGAGGATCTCCTGCGCGCGCACATAGAGCACATGGCCGGCGTCGGTGAGCTGGGCGGCCCGTCCTCGGCCGCGCTCGAACAGCGTGACACCCAGCCGCCCCTCGAGCTGCCGGATCTGCTGCGAGAGAGGGCTCTGGGCGAGTTGCAGGCGCCGCGCGCCCTCACTCATGCTCCCCGCGTCGGCCACCGCCAGGAAGTAGCGCAGGTGGCGCAGTTCAATCTGGTCGTCCACGCGCGGCTGCCCCGGGCCGGACCGGTCAGCCCGGGTGCCCATCGCCCCCCGGATGCACCGGTGCGTCCCACACCGCGTACCAACGTTCCAACTCGGGCTCGAAGGGCAGCTCGCGCTCCAGGCCCGCCTTCAGCCGCAGCTCTCGCGCGTTGTCGCGGTTGCGTCCCTCCGCCGAGGCGAAGGGGTAGAACGTGCCCCGCTTGTAGTTGTAGATCAGATCGAGCGGCCCCTGAGGGCCGGTGAAACCGAACACCGCGCACAGCAGCTGCTGCGAGAACCCGCGCTCCTCCATCGTCTGGCTGACCACGTGGGTGGTGCTCACCAGGTCGTCGAAGTCGGGGTCGCTCAGGAGCACCCAGGAGAGGCCGTAATCATCGGTGTGGCGACCGACGCGCGTGCCGCTCTCGGAACCCGAGATCCGCAGCAACTCGTCGATGTCATTCACCAGGTCGGTGAACACCCCGGCCTCGAGCGCCTTGAAACACAGGCCGGCCGTGCCCGAGGAGCGCAGCTCGAGCGATGTCTCGAGCGTCAAGGCGGCCGTGGTGAGCGCGAAGAGGTGGTCCAGGTCGGCGCGCTTGGGCGTGCGCTGGCCGCGCAGGATGTCGAACAGTCCCATGGTTCAGCGACCGGGGCGGTCGAGGTGGCGGCTCACAGGGTCGCCGTGGGGTCGGCATCGAGGGTCGCCTGCATCGCCATCAGCCGCTCGATCCGTCGGGCGGTCGGCGGGTGGGTGGACACCAGACTCGACAACGAGAAGCCCTTCGCCACCGCCGGGAGGATGAAGAAGGCGTTCATTCCCTCGGCCGCCCGCAGGTCGGCGGTCGGGATGCGGGCCATGTCGCCCGAAATCCGCTGCAGGGCCGAGGCGAGCTGGGCCGGGGCGCCGGTCATGATGGCTGCTCCCCGGTCGGCGGCGTACTCGCGGTAGCGCGAGAGCGCGCGCAGCAGCAGGAACGACAGCGCATAGACGACCACCGAGGCGATCACGATCACCAGAAAGGCCGCCGCGGCGTTCCCCCGGCTGCGCCCGCCGAGGCTGTTGTACAGCCCCAGGCGCAGCAGGAGGCCGGCGACCGTAGCCAGGAAGCCGGCAACGGTCATCACCACGACGTCGCGGTTGGCGATGTGCGACAGCTCGTGGGCGATCACCCCCTCCAACTCACGCGGCTCCAGACGCTCCATCAGGCCGGTCGTGACGCACACCGTAGCCGACGTGCGGCTGCGCCCGGCGGCGAACGCGTTCGGCAGGTCCATCTGGGCGATCGCCACGCGCGGCTTGGGGATGTCGCTCAGCTGGCACAGACGCTCGATCATCGCGTGCAGTTCGGGGGCCTGGTCGGCGGTGGTGATCTGAGCGCGCATGGAGGCAAGCGCCAGTTGATCGCCCAGGAACAACTGAGCGGCCGCGATACCACCGGCGATCAACAGCACGAACACCGCGCTCACCCCGGCGGCGATCACGGCGGCGATGAAGATGACGTAGATTAGCCCGAGACCGAACATCGTCAGATACATGCGGGCGCTCAGCCGGCGGTCGCGCCCGTACCATCTGCGTACCATCGACCCTCCTCCGGTGGTCAGCTCGGATGATACGCCGGTCGGGCGCTACACTCCGCGCTCGTGACCCGCTTTTCCTTCGCGCGCGGCCGCTGGACGCCGGTGCTGCTCGGCCCGTTCGGCGCGTCCCGTCCGACGCTCACCCTGGATGGCGACGCGCTGCGGGTGCGCATGGGCGTATTGGGCGGTGGCAGCATCCCGCTGGAGCACATCGCGGCGGTCGGCACCATGCGCTGGCCCTGGTGGGGCGGACTGGGGGTGCGCATCACCCGCGGGCTGACCACCTTCGCCGCCCGCTCCGGTCCGGCGGTGGTGTTAGAGCTGAACGAACCGGTGTCGCTGCGCACACCGCTGCCGTGGAAGGCCCGACGCGTCGCGCTGGTGGTCGCCGATCGGGAGGGATTCATTCAGGCCCTGCTCGACGCCGGCGCGGGCGCGATCCAACGGCTCCCGGGCGGAATCTGACCGCGCCTGAGCGACGGCCGGTCGCTCAGGCGTCCACCGCCTGCATCGCGACCAACTCGTTCCCGTCGGGGTCGAAGAACTGGATCATGCGGGCGGCGCCCATCTCCTCGATCGGTCCGCACTGGACACGGTTGTCGGCAAACCGCTTGGCGACCGCATCGATGTCGTCGGTCGCGAGAACGACCGTCGCCCCGCCGGGATGCGGGCGGGTTGCGAGCTCCCCGGAGAGGGCCAGCGTGAACGTGCCCGCCCGGAGCTCGGACCAGTCGTTCCCCTCGCGCCGGATGAGCGGCAGCCCCAGGACGTCCTGGTAAAACTCCAGCGAGCGATCCATGCTGCAGACTTGGTAGAAGACGGTGTCAATGCCTGAAAAGAGCGTCATGCGGTGGATCGTAGCGGGCCCACGACCGGCGAGGACTCGATGAAGACCGCCCACATCCGTTTGGGTCGCGTCATCGCGGCCGCCCTGCTGGTGATCCTGGTGGTGCTCGTCGCCGTCGGCTGCGGTGACGACGGATCACCGTCGGCGTCCCCCTCCGGGGCGTCGGCAACGACCGAGCAGCGGGCGACAACGTCGACCGAGGCGCCCGCGCCAACCGAGACGCAGGGCGGGCAGCAGACCATGTCGACGGCCACCGAGGTTCCGCCCCCCTCGCCCACCGTGAGCGTCGGCACACTGCCTCAGGTGGTCGGGGTCTACTTCTCCGATGCCGACGGGAACCTGGTGCGCGAGGAACGGCCCGCGCCGGCGGGCGACCCGGTGCGCGTCGCGGCCGAAATGCTGTTCGCCGGACCGGGGAGCCTCGATCGCGTACCGGCCATCCCCGCCGGCGCGCGGCTGAACAGCGTGCGTCATGCCGACGGGCGGGTGACGATCGATTTCGATCGGACCTTCGAGCGCGAATATCCGAGCGGCGGGGCGGCGGCCGAACAGGCGATTGTGGGCGCAATCGTGCGCACCCTGTCGGAGGCGGCCGGCGGCGACCCGGTGCTGATCACCGTCGACGGGCGGACCCCCGAGCCGCTGGGCTCCCAGTACGACTGGTCTCAGCCCTTCACCGCCCAGGAGTTCGGCGGCTGAACGGGGCTCCGCCGCGGGCGTCGACCAAATGACGGCGGAGGCCGCCGTTACAGTCGTCCGGGTGAACGATCCATCACCCTCGCCGCACGGCGATGACCGCCGGCATGAGGAGTTGTGCCAGCTGCCGTTGGAGCAACTCGACCTGTGCGTGGTCGACCTCGAGACCACCGGGGGGTCCCCCGCCGGCTCGCGAATAACCGAGATCGGTGCGGTGCGCCTCGACGGCCTGCGCGAGACCGACAGTTTCGTCAGCCTGGTGGACCCCGGCTGCCCGATCCCGCCGGTCGTGCGTGAGCTGACCGGCATCGACGATGCGCTGGTCGCCGGCGCGCCGGCGATCGGGGACGCCATGGGGCGATTCATCCGTTTCGCCGGCGATGCGGTTCTGGTGGCCCACAGCGCACCGTTCGATCTGCGATTCCTCAACTACGAGCGCCACCGGATGGGTGAGGGGTTCTTCACCCAACCGTGGATCGACACCCTCGCCCTCGCCCGGGCGCTGATCGGCGAACGGGTGCCACGCCACGATCTGGGAACGCTCGCCGAGTGGGCCCAAACGACGGTGCGTCCCGGTCACCGCGCCCTGCCCGATGCGCGCGCAACGGCCCAACTGCTGGCGCGGCTGATCGATGAGGCCTCCCGAAGGGGCGTGCGGACCCTCGCCGACCTGGTCGCCCTGGTCGGGCCCCCGGAGGCGCGCTACTCGCCCCGCAGCGCCCTGGCCGAGCACCTGCCCGCGCGTCGCGGGGTCTATGTGCTGCGCGACCGGTCGGGCCGCTCGCTGCACATCGGCGGAGCCGCGAACCTACGACGCACCGCTCGGCGGTTGTTCACCGCCGGTACCGAACGCGATCCGGCGCTCCAGCGCGCCATCTCCCTGGCGCAGCGGATCGACTACGAGGAGCACGGCAGCCCCCTGGGAGCTCAGCTGCGCGCGCTCGAGTTGGCCCATCGCGCCGGGCTGCCAATCTCTCGCAGGACCCCGGCCGCCCGGTATCTGGTGCCGACCGAGACCGGCGCTCAGGCGCCCGTTCGGGTGCTGGAACACCCTCCTCGTGGCGGCACGGCGAGTTTCGGCCCGTTGCGCGGCGAACAGCGGGTGCGCCGGGCCGCCCGCTGCCTGAGGGCGCTGTACGGTGCCGACGCCCAGGGGCCGGCCGCCGGGCGGATGGCCGACCTGACGGCGCTGCTGGCCGGCGATTCGCGGGCCCGCGCCCGTCTGGGCGAACGGTTGATCGAGGCGCGACGCTCCGGGCTGCTGGCATCCGACGAAGGGGTGGCGCGGGCCATGGTCGGCGCGCTCGACGATGTGCTCGGTCAGCTCGCCCAGGTTCGGCGGATGCGCAACCGGCGCGCGGTGTTGGTGGAGGCGGGTGTCGAGGGCGGCACGGGCGGGGCCTTCTTCGGCGGCCGGGGCGGGCTAGTCCCCCGACTCGCGCTCCTTCCAGGGCACTGGCGCGACCCGGCGGGG
>DAOKZF010000078.1:0-8123 GCA_035325785.1 Miltoncostaeaceae bacterium | reverse complement strand
CGATGAGTTGGAGCATCGGCTGTCGCTGCTGGAGTCGCCCGGCCCCGACGCGCCCAGCCCCTCCGCCGACGAGTGAGCGGCCACCTCGAACGCCTATCGTCGCCCGCCGGGCGACGATAGGCGTCGCCGTCCGGCACCCCTGCTACCGTCCGGCCCATGGCGCGAGGAGAACGGCGGCAGAACCTTGCGCGCATCGGCGAGATCGCCCGGGTCGCCGCGCGTCACGGCTTCGGCTATGCCTTCGGGCGCAAGAACGCCCCCGGCGTTGACGGAACACGCTCAACCCGCGGTCGACGCGTGCGCGAGGCCCTGGAGGAACTCGGCCCGACCTTTGTGAAGTTCGGCCAGATTCTGGCCACCCGGCCGGACCTGGTCCCGGCGGACGTCATCGAGGAGCTGCGGGCCCTTCAGGACGACGTGCGCACCGAGCCGTTCGAGGCGATCCGAGCGGTGCTCGAGGAGGAACTCGGCCTGACCCTCGAGCGGGCCTACGTCGAGTTCGACCCTCGGCCGCTGGCGGCCGCGTCGATCGGCCAGGTGCACCGCGCGATCCTGCCCGGGGGCCACGATGTGGTGGTCAAGGTGCAGCGGCCGGACGCTCAGCGACGCATCGAGGCCGACCTGCAGTTGATGTACCAGGCGGCGCGGATCGCGGCCGACAACGTGCGCCGGCTGCGGCCCTTCGACCCGGTGGGAATGGTCGACCAGTTCGCCCGCACCATCCGGCGGGAACTCGACTACCGGGTCGAGGCGAGCAACGCCGAGACGATCGCCCGTCAGTTCGCCGGCGACGATCGGGTGGTCGTACCGCACATCCACTGGCGCCAGACCACCGCCCGCGTGCTGACCATGCAACGCGCCGAGGGCACCCCGTTGGGGCGCCTGACGATGGACGACTGGTCGCCCGAGCAGCGGCGGACGCTGGCCCACCTGATCACGGAAACCTGGATGAAGATGGTCTTCTCCCACGGTTTCTTCCACGCCGATCCTCACCCCGCGAACATCCTGGTGGCGGCGCCGAACCGGCTGGCCCTGGTCGATTTCGGCATGACCGAGCGCCTCAGCCAGCGCGATCGTGAAGGACTGGTGCGCCTGCTGCTGGATGTCTTGGAGAGCGAGTCCGAGTCGCTTCCTCGCCGTCTGCGGGCCATGGGGATGCGTTACCCACGCCAGCTCGAGCCCGATCTGGAGGAGCAGTTGGCGCTGATCATGCAGCGCTACTCCAACGAGGCCCTGGGCGACATCGACGCCCGCGCGGTGATCGGCGAGATCTTCCAGACCATCTATCGCCTGGACATCAGCCTGCCGCCGCGCTTCGTGATGCTGGACAAGACGATCGCGACCCTGTCCGGGGTGGCGTTGGCGATCGATCCCGAGATGAACGTCTTCGACGTCGCTCGCCCGTTGGCGGTGAGGATGGCCGCCGCGCGATACCGCCCGGACCGGATCGCCGATCGGGCCCGGGTCGATGCCGGTCGCTACGCCTCCGCGCTGCGCGAATACCCGTTTCAGGTGGGGGAGCTGCTCGACCAGTTCACCGATGGCTCCTTCGAGCTCACCGTGCACACGAGCGCCGTGGAGCAGGCGGCCGACAAGTTGCAGGCGGCAACGAACCGCCTGGCGCTCGCGATCGTGGCCGCGGCGTTGCTGCTCGGCTCGACGGTGCTGGCGGTGTTCGCCCGCGGGGACCGCTTCATCGGGCTGGCATGGGTGGCCTTTCCCGGGGTCCTGGGCGCGTTGGTGCTGATCGCCTGGCTCGCGATCGGAATCGGCCGCAGTCGCCGATGGTAGATCCGCCTCTGTGGCGAGCCCGGCGGGTCGAGTTCGATGTGGTCGCGGCGCTCGAGCAGGCGCTCGATGTGCCGGAGCCGCTCGCGTGGGCCCTGGTGCGCCGCGGCCTGGCCGATCCGGACGCCGCGCGCCGGTTCCTCGAGGTCACCGACCCCCTGCGCGAGCCGGATGACACCCCCGGCATCACCGCCGCCGCCCGGCGTCTGCGCCAGGCGATCGAGCGCGGCGAGGCGACGGTGGTGCATGGGGACTACGACTGCGATGGGGTGACATCCACCGCGCTGCTCGTCGGCGGGCTGCGCGCGCGCGGCGCGCGGGTCTCGCATGTGCTTCCCAGTCGATTCACCGACGGATACGGCGTCAACATCCGCACGGTGGAGCGCGTGGCGCAGGAGGGTTGCCGGCTGCTCGTGTGCGTCGACTGCGGCACATCGTCGGTCGACGCGCTGCAGCGTGCCCGGGATCTGGGCATCGATGCGATCGTGCTCGATCACCACCTGGCCGGCGGGGCGCGGGCCCCGGCCCTGATCGCGAACCCGGCGCTCGGGCGGCCCCGCCCCGATCTGCCCGCCGCCGCCGGCGTGGTGTACGCCGCGCTGCGGGCCCTGGCCGCCCAACCCGAGGACGGACTGGCCGGCGCGGATCCCGAGGCAGACCTGGATCTGGTGGCGCTGGCGACGGTGGCCGATTCGGTGCCGTTGATCGGCGACAACCGCACCATGGTGGTGCGGGGTCTGGAACGCCTGCGGCGCGCCCCGCGCCCCGGGATCGCCGCCCTCTGCGCCGTGGGGGGCGTGGAGGCGCGGACCGCCACGGCGCGGACCCTCGGGTTCACGATCGCGCCCTGCATCAACGCCGCCGGGCGACTCGCCCATCCCGACCGGGCGCTGGAATTGCTGATGGCCCCCGACGAGCAGACCGCCCTGCCGATCGCGCGCGAGCTGTGGGAGCTCAACCGGCAACGGCGCGAGACCGAGCGGGGGATCGTCGAGGAGGCCATCGCGATGGTCGAGGCCGAGCCGCCCGCGATCCGCAATGCCGACGCGATCGTCGCCGCCGGCGACGGCTGGCACGAGGGGGTCGTGGGGATCGTCGCCTCGCGTTTGGTGGAGTATTTCGAACGCCCGGCGATCGTGATCGCCCGCGAGGGCGACCGGGCGAAGGGCTCCGGACGCAGCCCGGCCGGGGTCGACCTGCACGCTCTGGTCGGCGCGGCCAGCGAACCGCTGGCGCGCTGGGGTGGGCACTCCGGCGCGGTCGGTCTCGAACTGTCCGCGCAGCGGATCGGCCACTTCCGCGAACTGCTGTTGGCGGCCGCGGCCGACGCGCGCCCTCAGATCGCCCGGGCGCGCGTGCGCAGCGTCGATGCGGTGGTGGGTTGTCCGGATCTCACCCTCGCCAACGCCGAGGCGCTGGAGGTGCTCGCCCCGTTCGGTCGCGGCAATCCGGCGGTGCGCCTGGCGGTGCCGGCCGCGCGGATCGACGGCGCGCGCACCGTGGGCGGCGGCGCGCACCTCGAGCTGCGCCTCACCCAGGGGGGCGCGCACGCGCGCAGCATCGGTTTTCAACTCGGCAAACGGGCGCCCGGCCTGGACATGACCGCGCGCCACGATGCGGTGGTGGCGCTGGAGGTGGAGCGCTGGCAGGGGGTGGTCGGCCCCCGGGTGAACCTGCGCGCCCTGCGGGCCCTTTCTGTCGACGATGTGAGTTGGGCGCAGGCCGCGACCCTCGAGACGGCGGGCCGGGCCCGCCTGAGCGCCGCGCTGATCGACGCGTCCTCCGTCGAGCGCATCGAACCGACCGACGGCGCGCCGCGGGCGCCCCGTGGGGTGCGCGACCGGCGCGAGGGCGGTGGCGCGCTGACGGCCATCACCGCCCTGATGGGTGCCGACCGCGGTGTGGCGGTGATCGTGGCCGACCTGGCCCGGCGCGGGGGCGGGCTGGCCGGGGCCCTGGCCCCGGAGCGCCGCGAGGTGGAGGTGTTCGACGCGCTCGACGGGCGCCTCGACCCCGAGGAGATCTCGGCCCGGCTCAAACGGGCGAGCGGCCGACCGGCCCTCCTGATACTCGATTACGCCGCCCTCGCGGTTGGCGCGTTGCCGGCGGACCTGCATCTGGCGGTGCTCGATCCACCGACCGATCCCTTCCAGGATGCCGCCCTGGCGGGAGGGGCGGCCCGTCGGTGGCTGCATCTTCTGTGGGGGGACGACGAGGCGCAGGTGGCCGCCGCGGTCGCCCGCGACGAGTGGGATCTGCGTCCCACCGCGGCGGGCATCTGGCGGGCGCTCGGCGCGGCGCCGGCCCACCGCTTCGGCGATGAGCTCGACGCCCTGCTGCTTGGCTCCCACGGCCCGGTGCGTCCCGTGCGGATCGTGGCGCGGGCGCTGCGCGCGTTGGAGGAGGCCGGTCTGATCACCCACGATTCCGAGCGCGTGCGCCCCCTGGCGGTGGAGGGCCGGGTCGATCTCGGGGCGACCCCCACCGGACGTGCCTGCGCCGACCTGCTCGAGGGTGCGCTTGCGCGGTGCGCCGATGCGCGCACTATCCGCACCCCGGCGGCGGGGAACCGGGTTGCCGGGCGCGGTATCGTTAACTCATGACGTCGAGGACGCTCGGCGTCGACCCGCCGACCTCCCCGCGGCCGCGAGGTGCCCCGTGAACAGCCCTGAGGCTACCGATACCGATCTGATCGTCGCCCCGAGCGCGTCGGAGATCGATGCGGTGATCTCCGAGCTGGTCAGCCGTCATCCGGAGGCCGATGAAGGGGTGGTTCGCTCCGCCTACGCGTTCGCCGAGCACCACCACCGCGAGCAGTTGCGCCACTCGGGTGAGCCGTACATCACCCACCCGCTGGGCTGCGCGCGCATCTGCGCGGATCTGGGCCTCGACCAGGTCTCCATCGTGGCGGCCCTGCTGCACGACACCGTCGAGGACACCGACGCCACGCTCGAGGACATCGAGCGCGAATTCGGGCCCGAGGTCGCGACGGTGGTGGACGGGGTCACCAAGCTGTCGAAAATCCACTTCGACAGCCAGGAGGCGCATCAGGCCGAGAACTACCGCAAGCTGATCATCTCGATGTCGAGCGACATCAGGGTGCTGGTGGTGAAGCTCGCCGATCGTCTGCACAACATGCGGACCCTGGCGTACATGACCAAGCCGAAGCAGATTCAGAAGGCGCGCGAGACGCTCGATGTGTACGCGCCGCTCGCCCACCGTCTCGGTATCCACTCGCTCAAGTGGGAGCTCGAGGATCTCTCGTTTGCGCGCCTGCATCCGCGCCGCTTCCGCGAAATCCAACTGATGGTCAACCAGCGCCGTCCCGACCGCGAGGCCTTCATCGACTCGGCCGGCAGGATCCTCGCCGACGAGCTGACCAACGTCGGGATCCGCAACGTCAACATCACCGGGCGGGCGAAGCACTTCTACTCGATCTACGAGAAGATGACCCGCAAGGGGAAGGAATTCAACGAGATCTTCGACCTGACCGCGATGCGCGTGATGGTCGAATCGGTGAAGGACTGCTACGCGGCGGTCGGCATCGTCCACGCCCTCTGGAAGCCACTTCCGGGGCGTTTCAAGGACTACATCGCCATGCCGAAGCCCAACATGTACCAGAGCCTCCACACGACGGTGATCGGGCCCGAGGGGCGCCCCTTGGAGATCCAGATCCGCACCTACGACATGCACCGCACCGCCGAGTACGGCGTCGCGGCCCATTGGCTCTACAAGCAGGGGCAGGGCGACCAGCCGGCGTTCGTGTCGAGGATGCTCGACTGGCAGCGGGAGACGCGCGACCCGGCGGAGTTCCTGGAGGCGCTGCGCGCCGACCTGTACTCGGATGAGGTCTACGTGTTCACGCCCAAGGGCGAGGTGCGCGATCTGGCCGCCGGCGCGACGCCGTTGGACTTCGCCTACGACGTGCACACCGACGTCGGCCACCGGTGCGTCGGCGCGAAGGTGAACGGGCGGATCGTGCCGCTCTCGTACACGCTCAAGTCGGGCGACTTCGTCGAGATCCTCACCTCCAAGGCGCCGCGGGGGCCCTCTCGCGACTGGCTCAACCTGGTCAAGACCAGCAAGGCCCAGTCCAAGATCAACCAGTACTTCCGCAAGGAACGGCGCGAGGACGCCGAGCATCAGGGGCGCGACGCCCTGCAGGAGCAGCTGCGCAAGGCCGGCCTGCCGAGCCAGCGCCTGGTGGGATCCTCCCTGCTGTCGGAGGTCATCCAGGAGATGGGCTTCAAGAAAGCCGACGAGTTCTACATCTCACTCGGCATGGGCAAGACCTCGGTGCCGACGGTCGTCAACAAGATCATCCAGCGCCTGAAGGCCGGCGATGCGGTGAGCAATCCGACGCCCGCCAGCAGCCGCCCGCGCGAGCGCCGGCCGCATTCGGTGCGCTCCTCCGGCGACCTGGGCATCGAGATCGACGGCATGAGCGATGTGATGGTCCGTCTGGCCAAGTGCTGCAAGCCGGTGCCGGGCGACCCGATCCTCGGCTACATCTCCCTCGGGCGCGGCGTGACGATTCATCGCGAGGACTGCCCCAACGCCAAGGCCCTGCTGAAGTCCCCGGAGCGGTTCACCCCGGTGTCGTGGAGCGGGCAGAGCACTCACTCGTTTCGCGTGGAGATCGCCGTCGACGCGTGGGATCGCGCCCGCCTGCTCGAGGACCTGTCGCGCGCGGTGGCCGAAAGCGGCGTGAACATCGTCTCGGCCAACTGCACCATGGAGGACCAGATGGTCCACGACCGGTTCGTCGTCGATGTGGGCGATGTGGACACGCTCAAGGCCTGCATCAGCGCGCTGCGCAATGTCGAATCGGTATTCGACGCCCACCGAGTGACACCACTGCGCTGAGTCGGGGCACGAATTTCGACGCGCCGGCCACCTTTTCGGTGGTCGGTGACGTGCTAGCGTGGCGCGCCGATGTCTGAACTCCTGAATCTCCTCGATCGCGGACCGATGATCGCCCTGGCGATCGCCGCCCTGCTCATGATCGCGGTGATCGTCGTGATCGTGCTCCAGAGCCGCCGGATCGCCCGGTTGGAGCGACGCTTGGCCGAACGCGGGGAGGGGGCCGACGAGGTCGCCCTGCGGCGGCTCGCCGAGCTGCAGTCTCGGGAGGAGATCTCCACCGGTGGGCTCCGGGGCACCGATCTCGTGCGCCCCGCTCTGATGGTGGGGGCGGGGGTCCTGGTGCTGGTTCTGGTGGTCGCCGGCGTCTGGATGTTCGTCACCGGGGGCGACGGCGGGGCCTCAAACGGCAACGCCTCCGCCGGGCAGACGACCACCCAACAGCCCAAGGGGCCCGTCAGCGACCCGATCGCGGCGACCACCATCCCCGCGAACGTGCCGCCCCTGGCCGACACCAGCCGCTACTCGGTCGCGGTGTTCAACGCCTCCGGGGTGTCCGGCGCGGCCGGTGACGTGGTCACCCCTCGCCTGGAAACCGAGGGCTATCAGGTGCCCATCACGCGCGACTACCCCAATGGGGTCAGCGATCTCAAACAGTCGGTCGTGATGTACAACGGCGACCAGAACCGCAACGCGGCGTGGAACATCGCCCAGGTTCTCGGCATTCCCCGCGCGCCCAAGCTGGAAGGGCTGACGGTCGAGCAGATCGGCGGCGCGGACGTGGTGGTGGTGATCGGCCTCGACATCGCCAACAAGCTGGTCAACGGCGGAGCGGTTCAGACCACTCCCTGATCCGCGGTTGGGCCGGTCGGGTCACCCGGGGGCCCGTAACCGCCCCCGCCGGGGGTGAGCAGCGACAGGCGATCGCCGGCGCGCAGGCGGCCGCGCCACTTCGCCGGCAACCGCGTGCCGTTCAGCAGCGTCGCGCCCGGGGAGCCGTCGGCGCCGCCCGCACCGCCCGCCGGAGCGCTGCGGCGCCGTTCGGCGATCACCGAGGCCTCCATGTCGCACAGCGCCTGCAGGGTGCGCACCACCCCGTCCCCGCCGCGGTGCCGTCCATCACCGCCCGATCCGCGCCGCAGGCGGTACTCGATCACCCGCAGGGGATAGGCCACCTCGAGCGCCTCGATGGGCGTGTTGAGGGTGGTGCTCATCGCCACATTAACCGCCGACGGGCCGTCCGCGTCGCGCGATGCGCCCTGACCGCCGCCGAGGGTCTCGTAGTAGGTGAACCCCGGGCCGCCGAGGGTGAGGTTGTTCATCGTGCCCTGCCCCTGGGCGGGAACCGGGATGGCCTGCGAGAAGGCGGCGAACACCGCGTCGACGATCCGGCTGGACGTCTCGACGTTGCCGCCGGCGACCGCCGCCGGCGGCCGCGCATTCACCAGACACCCCTCCGGCGCGTCGATCGT
>DAOKZF010000077.1:0-8157 GCA_035325785.1 Miltoncostaeaceae bacterium | reverse complement strand
GTTCGGAGCGCCGGCGCATGGCCCTGTTGGAGCGGGCGATGGACGCGCTGCGCGAGCGCGAGGCGCGGGCCGCCGAGTACGCGCGCCGGGCGGCCACCAACGGGCACGTTCCGCTGCCGTGAGCGCCGCCGACCTGAGACGGTGGTGGTTTCCCGCGGGGGCGGGGGCCGTGGCCGAGCGGGCGCTGGTGTGGGTGGAGGGTCCCGATGCCGCCTCGTTCCTGCAGGGGCTGCTCAGCAACGACGTGTTCGCCCTGGGCGACGGCGACGCCTGCCGGGCCCTGCTGTTGGACGCCAAGGGCCGAATCGGCGCCGCGATGGCCGTGCATCGGGATGGCCCGCGGGCGTTCACCCTCGTCTGCGAGCCCCACCTGGGCGAACGGCTGATGGGGATCCTGGAGCGGTACCACTTCTCGGAGGATTTGGAGTTGCTGGGGCCGGAGCCGGCGACGGTGTTGGTGATCGGCACGGAGGGCGCCCTTCCCGACGCGCCCGAGCTGGTGGTGAGCGGCCTGATTCCGGGCACCCGCGAGGTGGCCGTGGACGATCCGCAACGGGCGGCCGACGCGTTGGGGCTGTGGTTGTTGGACGAGGCAACCCTGGAACGGGCGCGCATCGCCGCCGGTGCGCCGCGCGTCGGCGTGGACACGGCCGAGCGCACCCTGGTGCAGGAGGCCGGCCTGGAGGAGCGCGCGGTCTCGTTCACCAAGGGGTGCTACCTGGGCCAGGAAACGGTCGCGCGCGCCCAGTACCGCGGGCGGGTGAACCGGGTGCTGCGCATCGTGGAGTTCGACGGCCCGGCGCCCACCGCGCCGGTTGCCCTGCATCGGGACGAGCGGGAGGTCGGCACCCTGACCAGCTGCGTCGCCCTGCCGGGCGGCGGCGCGCTGGGGTTGGCGATCCTGCGCCGCGAGGCCGAACCGGGCGAGGCGGTGCGGACCGCCGATGGGGCGCACGGGCAGGTGGAGGAGATCGAACCCTTCGCGGTGCTCGGTCCGCCCGACGAGGGCTGAGTATCCAATCCATTGGATGGTCGATGGCCGACCGTCCAATGGAGATCGGTTTATTGGATGGTCGATGGCCGAGCGTCCAACGAATCGCGTTCCATTGGATGGTCGCGTATCGTCCTCCCATGCGGATCGAGGACTATCGCACCACGCCCTTTGGCGAGCCGCGACGCACACCCGGTAGGTATGGGTACGTGGCCTTCTTCCCTCGGCGGCTGCCGCGGAAGCTCGCGCTGCGGAACGAGACGATCCTGCTGCTCACCGATACCGAGGCCGTGCTGGGTGAGCTGTCCGGGCTGGGACATCTCGTCCCCAATCCGCATCTCCTGATTCGTCCATACGTGCTGCGCGAAGCTCTGTCGTCGACACGAATCGAGGGCACACGCGCAACGCTGATGGACGTCCGCGAGGTGCAGGCGAGCGGCGAACCCGCCAACACCGATGTGGAGGAGGTGCTCAACTACATCGCCGCGCTCGAGTGGGGGCTCACGGCCCTGCAACGCCTACCGTTGAGCGTGCGCCTGATCTGTGAAATCCACTCGCGTCTGCTGGCGGGGGTTCGGGGCGCACAGAGAACCCCGGGCGAACTGCGACGCACCCAAAACTGGATTGGGGCACCGGGGTCAACGCTGGAGACCGCGCACTACGTCCCTCCACCGGTCGAGCAACTGAACGAGCTGTTGGGTGACTGGGAGCGCTTCCTGCACGAAGAGGACGGCCTGCCGATCCTCGTTCGCAATGCCATGGCGCACTACCAGTTCGAAACGCTTCACCCGTTCCTCGACGGGAATGGACGGTTGGGTCGCCTGTTGATCGTCTTCCTGCTCATCTCCCGCGGGCGGCTCTCGGCGCCACTTCTCTACGTCAGCTCGTTTCTTGAACAACATCGCGGCGATTACTACGCGAGCCTTCAAATGATCCGCGAGCGTGGGGATGTCGACCCGTGGATTGAGCTCTTCCTGACCGCCGTCAAGACGAGTGCGGTCGACGCCGTGATCAGAGCGCGCGAGATAGTGGCATTGCGGGAGAGCTTTCGCGCCGCGACCACAGGAGTTCGCTCGAGCAATGCCGCCGCGGCCGTCGACCTGATTTTCGAGTTTCCCATCCTCTCGGCAGCCGTGGTGATGAACCGCCTGAAGATCACCCGGACCACGGCGCTGTCGCTGCTACGAGATCTGTCCGCGGCGAACATCCTGGAGCCCTTTGAGCGCGGACGACGCGGACAGCTGCGCTACGTCTCTCCCCGCCTCCTGGCCACGATCTCGGAGAGCCCAATGGCGGGGCATCGAGCAGATTCGTTCCAGGGCGTTCACCCCAGCGCGTCTGCGCCCGAAGAGGGCTGAGTATCCAATCCATTGGAGGGTCGCACACCGACCGTCCAACGAAGACCGGTTTATTGGATGGTCGATGGCCGACCGTCCAACGAATCGCGTTTTGTTGAATGGTCGTGGACCCGCGTGCGACCGGTTCGCCCGTCGATCCGCACCGTTCTCCCGCGCCGCCCGACGTGACCTGTGGGCCGACGGCGCATAGGCCGGGCGACATTCGGAATTTTTCTCCGATTGACCGGCGAAAACGGGGGTGTGACGATGCGACGATTCCGGATGATCGGGCCGCTGGGCGCGATCGTCTTCCTGCTGGTGGCCTGGCAGGCCAGCCCGCTGCAGCGGTCGGAGGGTGGAGACCGCACCTGTGGGGGGCGCGACGACGGCACGGTGGCCTGTTGGGGCAGCTCGGTCGCGGGCACCGCCGACGGGCAGTCGAACGCGCCGACCGACATCGCCGGTCTGAGCGGGGTGACCACGGTCGATTCCGGCGGCGTGCACGCCTGCGCCAGCGCCGCCTCCCGGGTGCATTGCTGGGGGTGGAACGGCGACGGGCAGTTGGGCACCGGCTCGAGCGACAGCTTCCGCATCGCGGTTCCCCGCACGCTGAACAAGATCGCCGGAGCATCGGTGATCGCCGCCGGCGGGCGTCACACCTGCGCCGTGCAGGACGACGGGTCGGTGTGGTGCTGGGGCGCCGGCAACCGCGGCCAGATCCTGAACGGCACCTCCGAGTTTGAGAGCCCACGCAACGTGCAGGTGCTGTCCGGTCTGAGCGCATTGGACGCCGATTCGGACTACAACTGCGGCATCCGCACCGGCGGCCAGGTGGTCTGCTGGGGCGATAACGTGCGCGGGCAGGTGAGTGGCGCGCCCGGCTCGGCGGTGACCACCCCGAAGGATGTGCCCGGGCTGAACAACGCGGTGTCGATCGCGACCGGGTCGAACCACGCCTGTGCGGCGCTCGCCACCGGTCGGGTGAGCTGCTGGGGCTCCAACGAGGAGGGGGCGCTCGGCTACGCGAAGGCGCCCAAGCCGGCGGGCACCCCGGTGCTCGTTCCGCGACTGGCCGGCGTGGTCGAGGTGTCGGCCGGCCGCGGTTTCTCGTGCGCGCGCACGAAGACCGGTCGGGTGATGTGCTGGGGCGCGAACGGGCTCGGATACCTGGGCTCCGGCGACCCGCTGATCCCCTCGCCCACACCGCTGCCGGTGGCGGGGTTGAACGATGCGGTGGCGATCTCATCCGGGTACAGCCACACCTGCGCCGTGCGCGCGACCGGTCAGATCGTCTGCTGGGGCTCCAACCGCGATGGGCAGCTGGGCAACGGCACCAGGGCGATCGCGAGCGCGACGCCGGTGGTGGTGCGGGGCTTTGAGGGCACCGGTGGCAATCTGGTGATCCCGATCCCCAGGGTGCGGGTGCCGGCACCCACCGCCAGGGTCACGCGGACCGGCGAGCGACTGCGGCTCGCGGTGAGCGCGCGCTTTGAGCGGGCCGCGATCGGACGCCGGGTGCGCATCGAGTACCGGCGCGGAAAGACGTGGATCGCCACGGCCCCCGTGCAGATCGCTCAGAACGGTCGCATCTCTCGCACCATCGTCCTAACCCGCGCGAATGCGGGGGGCGCCCGGGTGCGCACCCTGCCGGTGCGGCTGGTGCTCGTGAGGTCCGGCCGCAGCCCGCAGGTGGTCGGCACGCCCCGCGCCGCCCGGGTTCCCGGCTGAGGCGCCGCTCGGCATGAGCGCATCGGGGCCGCTCCACACCGGGTGGCCCCGATGCGGGTCCGTGGCTCGGCCGGCGCGTCGGGCGTCGCGGCGTCGCGACGGTTCAGAATCGACTCCGTGGGACATGAACCGCGCACGGTCTGGACGGTCGGCCACGGCACGCGCTCGCGGGCCGAACTGGTGGGCATGCTCACCGGAGCCGGCGTCGCGACGCTGGTGGATGTGCGCCGGTTTCCCGGGTCGCGCCGCAACCCGCAGTTCGCGGGCGACGCCCTGGGCGATGCGCTGGAGGAGGCGGGGATCGCCTACCGGCATGCGCCCTCGCTCGGAGGTCGGCGCGCGCGTCAACCGGGGGCACAGCGGTTCGACTGCATCCGGGTGGAGGGCTTTCGCAACTACGCCGCCTGGATGGGTGGCGACGAGTTCCAGGGCGCGCTCGCCGAATCGCTGGCCCTTCCCCGCCCCTGTTTCATGTGCTCCGAGACGGTGTGGTGGCGCTGCCATCGACGGCTGATCGCCGACCTGCTCACCGCGCGCGGTCTGCGGGTACGGCATTTGCTGTCGCCGACCGAGACGCGCCCCCATCGGCTGTGGCCGGAGGGTGAGGTGCGCGCCGGCCGGTTGTTCATCTGCGGTGAGCGGGTGGCCTGAGGGGCGTCCGTCCGCGAGCGCCGGCGGCCGCCGGACCGTCGACGGCGGCTCGTTCAGGTGGCGCGTCGGGTATAGGTGACGCGCATCACCAGGGCCACCAGCAGGAAGGCACCCACGGCGTTACCGACGGTAACGGTGATCTGGTTCCACACCAGCCAGTCGCCCCAGCCGATGTCGTTGCCGAACATGATCCCGGCGGGGATCAGGAACATGTTGACCACCGAGTGCTCGAAGCCCATGGCGAAGAAGGCGAAGACCGGCAGCCACATGCAGATGAGTTTGCCGATCACGCTGCGCGCGACCAGGGCCATGATCGTGCCGGTGGCGACCATCCAGTTGCAGAGGATGCCCTTGACGAAGGCGGTGCCGACGCCGGCGGCGGTGCCGACCTCCTGGTAGGCGAGCGTCTTGCTCTCGGCCTTGTGGGCGATCACCTCGCCGATCGGTCCGGCGCTGACCTGCCCGAACTTCGTCATGACCGCGTAAAAGAGCACCGCGTACACCAGCGAGCCGATCAGGTTCGCGACGAAGACCAGGCCCCAGTTGGCCATCATCTTGGAGAAGCTGACGGTGCGGTCCATCAGGGCGACGGGCACCAGGGCGAAGTTGCCGGTGAGCAGCTCGAAGCCGAGCAGGATCAGGATGACGAACCCGAGCGGGAAGATGAACGCCCCCACCCAGGGCAGGGAGCCCTCGGCGATCACCTCCATCGCCACCGAGGTGGCGAAGGCCAGCAGCATGCCCGACATGAAGCCGCGCACCAGCGTGTCGCGCGCGGGCAGGTTGGCCTTCTTCTTGCCGTAGGCCCCCATGGTGGCGCGCACCACCTCGGGCGCGACGTAGTCCTGCTCGGGGGTGTGCGGCGCGGGTGCGCTGGTGCTCATGGCCCTCTCCGGTCGACTGACCGGATCATTCAGAACGCCGTAAGGCACCGATACGGGCCGAGTTTCCCGTACAGCGGAAGGCGCCCTCTCAGATGCAGTCGGAGGTCAGGCCACCCCGGCGTGAGCCATACGACCAGGTGATGCGCGTGAAGATGCGGCCGATGCTGCAGTCTCGCGGGCGAGACGCCACGAAGACCACCCGGCGCTGCGGAGCGCGTTGGAGCGCATCCATGCACGAGTAGCGCGGGGAGTACACCGGCAGGGTTGCGCGGCCTCGGGCGACGGCGCGCGTCTGGCCCCAGCTGCACCAGCGCAGCTGGTCGAAGAAGGGCGAGCAGGCGGAGTTGCCGGTCACGACCCTGCGCGGGCGGATCCGCGCCTGTTCGGGGGCCATGAAGGTGATCGTGCCCAGACGCGGCAGCTCGCGCGCGGCGCTCACCTGCCCCTCGGCGTTCGCGGCCGAGGCCGTCGCCGCGACGGCCAGCGTCCCCGCGACCGCGATTCCCAGCGTCGCCCACCATTGCGTATGACGCGCCATCGCCCACTCTCCGCATCGCTCGGACACCGAGTGCGGATCCTACGGCGCCACCTCGGACGCCCCCGACTGTTCGGCGTCGCCGGCCACGGCCGCGATCCGGGCCGTCAGGGCGTCCACCTGGGCCAGCAGAGACGCCGGCGGGGCGGCCAGGTCGAGGGTGTGGGCATGCAGGTGGATGCCGGCGTGGCGCACCGTGTGGACCGCCTCGGTCGCGTTGCCTCTGGCGTAGACCAGGTGGCCGTCGGGCAGGTTGAGGGCGGTGGCGTAGGCGAGCAGCTGGTAGAGGTCGGCGTCGGGGAAGCCGCTCGGCTGCTCGGCCTTGTATTTGGCGTCGATCACGGCCGCCGGATGCCCGTCGCGGTACCAGACGATGTCGGGGCGCATGATGATCCGCCGGCGTTCGTCGAGGTGGTGGCGGTCCTGGAGCCTCACCCGGCCGCCGTGACGGTGCAGGGCGGCGGTGAGGGTGGCGCCGAGGAAGTCCTCGTACACCTTGGCCATGTCGATCAGAAAGCCGGTGAGCGGCACCCGTCCGCGGCGTTGGTGCAGGCTGTTACGCGCCAGCAGCAACTCGGCCAGCCAGAGGGCCTCGTGGTAGCGAGCGTTGAGGCGGGTAGCCCGCCAGGTGGGCGGGGCGGCTCCGGCGGGCAGCGGGGTGATGTCGCCCAGCACGAAGCGCAGGTGGCGCAGCCGACGGCGGGTGCCCCGGCCCACCCCGGGCAGGCGCAGCAGCACCTCGGTCGCCGCGCGCAGCAGGCGGTTCTCGGCGATGTCGACCGTGTGCTCGTCGTAGCGCACCAGCAGCGGGATGGCGATGCCGTGGCGGGCGGTGAGTTGGTCGGTGGTGCGCAGGCGCCCGCGCAGCACGGTCTGCTCGTCGTCGATCGTGCGGTAGCCCTGCAGCAGCCCGCCGGCCAGCGCCCGCTCGGCCTGGCGGACGTAGGCGTCGGCCAGGGCGGGCAGCAGGTCGGGCGCGGGGTCGAACGGCAGGTGGTCGGCCCGCCAGCCGCGGTTGTTCGCGTAGCCCAGCAGGAACAGCACCCGCTCGATCGGCACCTTGGGCCGCAGCCACAGCTCCAGCGGCCCGACGCGCAGCGCGCCCACCTTCCACCGGGGGGCGATGCTCCAGTACCCGCCGCCGGTGCGCACCGCGTCGACCGCGCCGCTGATGGCCAGGGCCTCCCCCACCGCGTCGGGCAACGGCAGCTCGACCGGGTCTCCCCCCTCGGTGAGGCGCAGCACGCTCGGTTCGGCGCCGGTCATGGCGAGATGTTCGCGGATGTGAGCGCTCCGCGGAGGAGATCCATACGCAAGGTTGGCACCCGATCCTTTCGTATGGACGATCTCAACGAAAGGATCGCGAGACCGCGACGCACCCGACGGGCGGCGACACGACCTCACCGGGGTGGCCCGAGTCGATGATCACGCGCGGTGAGCCACGCGCGGCCGAACCGCGTCGCATCTGTTCCCGATCGTCACCGAGACGACACGCACCGCGAACAACACGCGCGGACCGCGGACCTACCCTCGTCGCATGCCGCCTCTCTCGACCAACCGCCCGCGCACAGCAAAGCCCCGCGGTGCCTAACCGCGCTCCCGAGGGAGCCGGCCAGAGGACGGTGAATCCGCGGGGCGTGGGCTCAGGGTAGCGCGTATGCCGCCCGCAGACCACCCCGTGCCCGGTCCGCGCGACGTGTCTCGTTGGTTGAGCGCGCCACGGTACGGGCGCTATCTGGCCGTGGCCGAGGGCGACCACCGGCGGGCACTCGACCTCTACCTGTGGAACGCCCGCGCCGCCGCAGCGGTCCTGGTCGACGTGGGCCACGTGGAGGTGGCTCTGCGCAATTCCTATGACCGTGAGCTTTCGCGTGTCTTCCCGAACTGGGCCACCGATCACCACTCCCCCGCGTTCCAACGCACGCAGGGCGTCGAGCGAGCCCGCCACGCACAACGACAGAGCAACGAACGCAACCTCGCTCAGCTGAGACGGGTGTGGCCGGGTACGTCCGGGCGTCTCAACCACCACCG
>DAOKZF010000076.1:3439-8236 GCA_035325785.1 Miltoncostaeaceae bacterium | reverse complement strand
CGAGCATCCTGCGCGCCGGCGAGGCCGGGCGAATCGGGGAGGCCTATCGCCTGTACCGCTCCCGTCAGAACCGCCACCATCCCGACGCTCCGGCGGCACGCCGCTTTCGCGCCCGCCACAGCCATCCGTCGGTGGGCATTCATTTCATCGGCGTGTGGGGCACGGTTGGCGCCCTCGGCTTCCCGGCCGCCTCATGGAGTCCCCTGCGGGTCCTGAACGCGCCCTGGACATTTCACGACACGACCCTGAGCTCGTCCGTCGCCCACGCCCGCCATGCGGTGGCGCTCGATGAGTGCCGTGGGCCGTTTCGACCGACGCTCTGGCGGCGCAGCGATCGGGCGCAGGAGTCCGAGCAGACGCTGGAACAGATCTGGTTCTGCGGGGTTCATTCGGACGTGGGAGGCGGTGTTCAGGCCGCTGCGGCCGAACGCGCTCGGGCTGCGGGTCTCTCGCAGGTCGCGTTCGAATGGATGCTGAGAGAGGCGCAGACGGCGGGCCTCGCCGTCGACTGGCGTCTGTGTCCCCGTCCCGGCGACACGCCGATCGGGCCGGCGGATTGGATGGTCGACCGGGCCACAACGGCCCGGTTGGGTGGGCAGGACCCGCGGGCGGCGCTCGCGGCGTTGGCGGTCGCGGGCGACCCGCTGGGTCCGGGGCACGAATCCCGTCGCGGCCTGTACCGGCTCATGCGACCCCATCGGCGCGCCCCGCTGCCGTATTGCGACGCCGCGCCTCCCGAGGGTGATGGCGCGGTGTTTCCCGGCCAGCGGGTGGCCGACAGCGCGCGCGCACGGTGGGCGTCCGACGCCGCCTACCGGGCCCGGTCGGCGGCCCTGGACGCGTACCTGAAGGCCGGCGGAGCGGTGAGTCCGGTGGGGCGTGCGCCCTGGGATCGCGCATGAGCGCGCCCTCCGTCCGCGTCGAGTTCGTCGTCGGTGACCTGTTGGCGCAGCCGGTCGACGCGCTGGTGAATGCCGCCAACGAGCACCTGGTGCACGGCGGGGGCGTGGCGGGAGCCCTGGCGCGGGGGGCCGGGCCGGAATTTCTGCGCGAGGCGCGGGGTATCGGTGGCTGCCCGGTGGGTGGTGCGGTGATCACCGGCGGCGGGGACCTGCCCCAGCGGTGGGTGATCCACGCGGTGGGTCCGCGATGGGCCGGCGGTCGGGCGGGGGAGGACCGCCTGCTGGGCGCATGCCATCGCGCGGCCATCGCTCTGGCCCACGAACATGGTGTTGCCCGCCTTGCCCTGCCGGCGATCTCCACCGGCATTTTCGGCTATCCCGTCGAACGCGCGGCACCGGTTGCGGTGGGCGCGGTGTGCGCGGCGCTGGCCGAGGCGCCGACGGTGCACCTGGTGCGGTTCTGTTTCCTGGACGAGTCGACCCGTGAGCGGTACCGGGCGGCCTGCATCGCGCGGTCGCCGGTCGGCGGCTGATCCTGCACCGTTTGTGCAGTTTTTGATGACACGGTGATGACACGGGCCTTCGGCACGACCCGGCTCGAGAACGAGAAAAGCCCCGCGTGTGCGGGGCTTTTCTGAGGCTCCTCGGACAGGACTCGAACCTGTAACCCTTCGGTTAACAGAACGTTTGTTCTGTTAGCTATCGGGCTGAACCCGCTCTGTTATCGGGTCTGTGATTCCCTCGGGTGCGGTGAGATTCCCTCTGTTTGATGTCACGTTTGATGACACGGGGTCTGTCGTGAACGCTCGCGCGGCCCAGGCGGCGCCGGCGGTCGGATCGGGGCTGTAGTCCGCGTAGATCATCGTGGTCTGCATCGTGGCGTGTCCCATCCACTGCATGAGGCTCCGCATCGGCGCGCCGGCGGCGGCCATCGCGGTGCCGTACGTGTGGCGCAGATCATGGAACCGGACCTGCCGCAGGCCGGCGCGTTTCAGCGCGTCAGCGAACCGGCGTCGCAGCGCCGTGGGATCAAGGATCGACCCGAGGGCGTAATGCGCAAACACGTAATCGGTGTCGCCCTGATACGGCGACCGCTGATAATGCCGCTCTAGCTCCTGGGCGAGGGCGTCAGCTAACGGGACCGCGCGAACAGACCGGCGAGACTTCGGAGTCGTGAGCTGGCCGGCGGTGAACGATCGACGGACGCGGACCAGGCGCGCGGTCCAGTCGATGTCCTTCCATTGGAGGGCGACGAGCTCGCCGCGGCGGACGCCGAGCATCGCGGCGGCCATGATCGCGACCCGGTCGGTCGACCAGAACAACCGCAGTATCTCTGGATCGGCGCTGGTCGGCGCCGCCCGATACAGCACCTGGAGTTCCTCAAGGGTCAGGAACCGCAGCTCGGTGGTTTTCTCGCGGGATTCCGGCAGGTCGATGCCGTCGACGGGGTTCTCTGTCGTCCATCCCTGCCTCATCGCATGCTTGTAGAGGCCGCCGAGGAAGATCAGGTCGTTTCTCAGTGTTTTCGGTGATCGGCCGTCTGCGAGCTTCGCGACGATGTACTGCCCGAGCATCCGCGGCGTGATCCGGTCGAGCGAGTGGCCGTCGGTGAACTGTGCGAGGTGGTCGACCGAGGCGCGGTAGCCGGCGAGGGTGGTTGGTTTCCGTCCCTTCACGGTCTCCAGGTGCCCGAGGTAGGCGGCGGCGGCCTCCCGTAGCGTTATGCGCTGCTCGCGCGGGATCGCTGCGGTCTCCTTCATCTGGAGTTCCCGCAGCCGTCGTTCGGCTGCCGGGCGGGTGAGCCCGCCTGGCTTGCCTCGCTGGTGGACCGGCCCGAGCGCCCGGCGCACGGTTCGGTCTTTCAGCCAGAACTGCCCGTACCAGGTCTCCGAGCCGTTACTCCCTGTGCGGATCCACAGGGAACCCGTGCCGCGCGGTCGTTTCGGTTCGTCAGCGGAGGTCATATCTCGCCCCGTTCCCGCTTTTTCCGTGCACGCTGCAACCAACTGTTGGCCGTGGGGATTCCCACCCCCCAAGCGTCGGCAACACCGCGTGCCATCGCCTGACCTGCTTCCTTGAGGTCGTCAGCGTACGCCAGAACCTCCCTGTAATGGTCGTCGCCGAGGCGGGCTTTCGGGCGGGTCGACCCGCCAGGGTCGCGTGCGAGCTCCGCATCCCACAGGTCGCGTTCCTGTCGTGCGGCCTCACGAGCCGCTTTCGATGGGGTGGACCGCCGCTGGCGTGCCCTGTTGGGCTGCAACTGGTCGGCGAGGTCTTGGGCTTCGGCGAGCCCTGGTGCTCCGCTCGCAACCCACGCCGCCATGCTGCGTGCCTCTCTGCGCGCCTCGGACAGTAGGTCGCTCAACGGCAGGTTGCGGATGTCGCTGCCGGTGATCGCGACCGGGCCGCGCGTGCCCGGCACTCGGTGGTAGCTCGCCCTGAGTTTCGTTTCCTGTTGCCGGCGAAAGGATCGGATGTCGACCCCGACGCACTCGATCCGTTCCCCGTCGTACCTCCAATGGAAGGTGATCGAGAACGAGGCGTATCGGACTGATGTCGGCGACAGCCATTTGCCGTGGTCGGCCATGTCCATTCGCAACCCCCACTTGATGCACAGTACGATGCATCATACCGATGCATTATGACGATGTGCAAGACTGCGGGCAGGGAATCCCACAGATACGGGGGTTCACTGAGCCGGAGTCACGCAGACGAAGGCAACAAAAAGGCGCCCGGGGGAGACAACCCCGGACGCCTGAACAGTCGACCATCAGGAGAACGACACGTGACTTTCATAAGTCAAGCACACGGCGCGGACAGCGCCACCATCGGGCGGACCGCATGACCGGCCTAAACCTCATGCTCCGCCCGGCCCACGGAACCCTCGTCGCCACGATCAGCCGGCAGGCCAGAACCGGCGCCATCTACGACAGGCGCCACATCATCGCCGGCTACCTCGGGTCGCGAATCATGGTGTTCGACGGCGCCGACATCGTGATGCTCGACCAGCTCCTGAAGGACGGCGACGAAGTCGACATAGGACCCGCCCCGACACCACAGGCGAAGCGCTCGACCCAAGGCGAGGTGTGGTCGTGGTAGCGTCCCCAGCAACAAGTGACCCCGCGGCGTTGACGCGCCCGGGGCCGTGGCACCGGACCGGAGAGGGTCGCGATGCACGAGGCAGGGTACCGAACCCCACCGCCGGCTTTCGGCCGGTCGGCGCTGCCCGCATAACCCTCTCCGGTCCCCAAACAAAGGGGTACCGATGAGCACCACAACGAACCGCGGAGTCTTCCTCGACGCCGCCGACGCGGAAACCGTCCGCCGGTTCGTCGTCGCAGCGATCGCAGACGCCGCCGGCGCGATGTTCTCGACCGTCGACCAAGACGCCGACCTCGAGCTCAACCTCACAGGAGCCCGGCACCTCGCCGCGCTGCTGCGCGCCCGCGAGCTGCTCTACCCGGCAACGAACAGCACCCGCATCCGATACCCGCTGCGACAGGACGAACTCGCAGCGATCCGTGAAGCCGAGGAACGGATCGCCGGCTACGTCGACCCCCTCGACCGCGTGTCCCCATTCCAACAGGACACCCGCGAGGCGTTAGCGCTCGGGGCGTCCGCGATGGCGGTACTCGCGACGCGAGGACACCGGAACCCGGAATGACCGACGACGCCACAACCGGCGCGGACTGGGGCGCGGCATCATGCCTCGCCCTGGTCGCCGCGCTGAAACGCAAAGAACCGCACCTGCTGGACTCGGCCGGGCTCGCCCAACCATGGCGGCAGCTCGCAGACCTCGCGAACACCCGCAGCGCCCGGAAAGCAGAACTCGGCCCGGTCGAGTTCGCCCAAGGCATCACGATGGAACTCTGCGAGACGTTCGACATCGCCGGGC
>DAOKZF010000076.1:0-3429 GCA_035325785.1 Miltoncostaeaceae bacterium | reverse complement strand
AGCGTGGATCGTGGAACGGTTCCGGCTCGCTGAACGGCTGGTCGACGGGCGGTCGACCGAATACCTGATGAGCGAAGCAGCGCTCGCCGGCAGCCGACTCCAGTCAGCCGCCAGCCGCCAGGGAACAGGCGACGACACCCCAACAGCGGACCGCCCAACCCCGCTATTCCGTCGCGTCTCAGACGTACAAGAACGCGAAATCGAATGGCTATGGGGAGGACGTATCCCCTGGGCGATGCCCGTACTCCTCGCCGGCGACGGCGGCGTCGGCAAATCAACCGTCGCCCAAAGCATCGGAGCGCGACTCACCCGCGGACAAGCCATGCCCGCCGGCACCCTCGACCGGCCGCGCGGCGTCCTCATCCTCACAACAGAAGAAGACACCGCGGCCGTCATCCGCCCACGAATGCGGCTCATGGGCGCCGACCTCAACCGAGTGCACGACCTCGATCCCGACGCCATCCAACCGCTCAAACTCCCATCCGGCGGCGAACTCATCGACGGACTCTGCGCCGCAGAAGACATCGGTCTAATCATGGTCGACACCGGGCCATCGTTCCTAGACGAGGGACTATCCGGCTGGCGCGACGAAGGCATCCGCGCGTTCTTCGCGCCACTAAACCGGATCGCCCAAAAACACCGCCTCGCGGTCCTCGTGCTCGCCCACCTCAACAAAATGAGCGGAGGGGACTCCGGACACCGCATCATGGGCGGCGCAGCCTGGCGGAACGTCCCACGGAACGTGCTGATCGTCGCCGCGCCACCAGGAGAAAACCCACGCGAAACACGCGACCGGGTACTCGCAGTCGAAAAATCAAACGTCGCCGCGTTCCCGCCAGCGATCGAATTCCAACTGGTCTCCAGCCCCGAAGACCCAACCCGAGCCAACATCGAATGGGGACAAGAACGACCAGACCTCCACGCCGGCGACCTGGTCCGCGCCCCAGCCGACCCCGAAGAACGATCAGCGACCGACGACGCCGCCGAATGGCTCGAACACACCCTCGCCGCCGGCGAACTCACAGGCCGCGAAATCAAAGCCGCAGCAGCCACCGAAGGCATCACAGACAAAGTCCTACGACGGGCACGAGAACGACTCAAAATCGACGTGCGGCGACACGGATTCGGAGCCGACCAGACCGCCGTCTGGACACTCCCGCCCACTCGTGCCCACCAAGAAAACACCGACCCACTCACGCCCACGAGGGCACGAGTGGAAGAACCCGATAACCAAGCGGGTTACAAGACGGAAAACGACGAAGGCGCGCCCACTCATGCCCACTCACGGGAGAGGGCACGAGTGGGCGAAAACACCCACGGAACACCAAACACGAGTGCGCTCGACCGTCGCCTCTCTGAGGCCGGCGAGCCCGCGAAACATGACGCACGGGAGGCGTGACGATGAGCGATGAACTGTTGACGGCGCAGCAGGTCGCCGAGCTGCTCCAGGTGAAGACGAACTGGGTGTATCGGGAGGCCCGCCTTGGGCGTATCCCGCATGTGCGCCTCGGTCGGTATCAGCGGTTCCGGCGTGATGCGGTGATGGAGTGGGTCGCAGAGGGTGAGCGTGGCCCGAAGGTGCGAGGCAAGTAGCTGTGATTCGGTTCTGTACCGAAGGGTTACCCGCATGGCGACGGGGTTCTGGAGGGCGTGTCATCAACGGTGACATCAAACCCCGCGCGGTTCGCTGCAATCGGGGCGCGTGATGGGTCGGAAACCTCACGTGCCGGCGCAGCCCCGCACACCTGGGATCGCGCTACGGGAGGACGGTACTCGGACGTTCCTGCCCGGTCACAAGGTGAGCATGAAGCACGGCGCGTTCACGCCTGCTGTCCGCGACCCGCTGGCTGCCCGGATGATCGCCGAGCTCCTGGACGAACCCGAGCTGGAGTACCTACGCCAGCCCCAGTACCGGGCTGCTGTCGCCGCCTGGGGGCGTGCTGAGGCCGCCGTGTACCTGATCGACAAGTGGGTGGGCGACCACGGGATGCTCGATGAGGAGGGGACACCGACGCCGGCGGCGCGCTACCTCGGGCGCCTGGAGGGGATCGCGGCCCGTGCCCGTGAACGATTGGGGCTCGACCCTCGGAGCCGTGCGGACCTCGGGCGTGCGGTGACAGCTACGAGGCTGGACCTCGCGCAGATCATGGCGGACTACTTCGCTGCCGACGATCAGCAGCCGCGCAGCGGATCGGATGGTGAGGGATGAGCGCCCAGGATGTCGCCGCGTTGCGTGAGCTGCGGGTGTTCGCCGAGGTGATCGGTTTCCCGTTGACGGACGCGCAGGCGCAGGCGTTGCGGCTGGAGACGAGGCAGACGGTGATCGTCGCCCCTCGGCAGACCGGCAAGTCGTATTCGTTGGCGGTCCTGGCCCTGCACCAGGCGTTCCTGGCCCGCGAGCAGCGGGTGTTGATCGTGTCGGCTGGTGAGGATGCCGCCCGGCGTCTGTTGGCTGAGGTCCGCCGGATGGCTGCCGGCGGCGTCCTGGCGGGCTCGGTGGTTGAGGATGGCGCGTCGCTGCTGCGGTTGAGTAACGGCTCGGAGGTTCGGTCTGTGCCGGCGTCTGAGCGGCAGATCAGGGGTTGGTCGGTCGACCTGTTGATCGTGGATGAGGCCGCGCTTGTCGCTGATGATCTGGTGTTCGGTGCGGCGATCCCGACGACGGCTGCGCGGCCTGGTGCGCGGGTGGTGTTGGCGTCGTCTCCGTGGGGGCCGTCTGGCGCGTTTTATCGGGCTGTGGTCGCCGGTGACAGTGACCATTCTCGGGTGTTCCGGTGGCGGTTGGGGGATGCGCCGTGGATCACGTCGGAGATGGTCGAGTTCGCGCGGTCGGTGTTACCTGGCCCGCGGTTCCGCGCCGAGTATGAGGGCGAGTTCGTGGGTGCCTCGGATGCGTTTTTCGATCAGAAGGCGTTGTTGGATTGCGTCGCGGCGTATGAGCTGCTGGAGCCGGATCAGGCGGACGGCGAGGCGATCGTGTTGGGCTTGGACTGGGGGCGCCGGTTCGACTCGCATGCGGTGGTGGCGTTGGGGTTGTTGGATGACACGACGTCGACGGGTGGGGCCGCGCCGTATTTCGTGCCGTGGCTGGAGTCGTCTCAGCGGCTGTATTCGGCGCAGGTGGAGCGCATCGTGGAGGTCTGTCAGCGTCGGTATCAGTCGCCGGACGTGATCGTGCATGACGGGTTGACGGGGCGTCTGCGGGCGGTTCCTGGCTATCGGTATCAGCAGGGCGTCGGGGTTGTCCGGTCGGGTGGCCGGTATGGCGGGTCGGGGTATGAGGTGTTGGCGGTGTTCTCTGAGGAGAACGGGGTGGGGGCCGCGCCGACTGAGCAGGTAAAGCGGGATGTTCCTGCCTCGGTTCGGGTGACGGGTGTTCATACGTCGCAGCGGTCGAAGGAGGACGCCTACGGGCGTCTCGCGACGATG
>DAOKZF010000075.1:0-8237 GCA_035325785.1 Miltoncostaeaceae bacterium | reverse complement strand
TTCCCGACCGCGTATGAGCGCACGCAGCTGTTCGATGCCCCATCGCTCGGCGCGCACGAGTCGCAATCGCGTTTCTGGGAGAACCACGTCGGCCTCTGCGCGGCATTCTGGGCCCACATCGAGCCGACGATGCGCCGGCATTTCCCCACAGCGATGATCGGCATCGACCATGAGCTGCTGCACCGCGCCGCGAATGCCGTTCGGCCGTCGTTCATCCGGGTCGAGGCCGACGAGGTCACCTACAACCTGCACATCGCGCTGAGGTTCGAGTTGGAACGCGCCCTGATCGGCGGCAGCCTCACGGTCGCGGACCTCCCGGAGGCGTTCGCGACGCGCATGGAGGATCTCCTGGGGATCCGCCCCCGCACCGCGACGGAGGGCGCTCTGCAGGACATCCATTGGGCCGATGGATTGATCGGCTACTTCCCCACCTACACCCTGGGCAACCTCTACGCGGCGCAGCTGGCGCAGATGGTCGATCGGGCCATCGGCGGGCTCGATGCGGCGATCGAGCAAGGGCGCTTCGCGGATATCCTCGCGGTGCTGCGCGAGCGCGTGCACCGCCACGGCGCATCCGTGCCGACGGGCGATCTGATGCGTGCCGCGACCGGCCGGGAACTGTCGGCGGACGCCCTGATCGACCACCTCACCCGCAACCACACCGCCGGCGCGTGAGGGCGCGCGCCGGCGCCGCTCAGGCGGCGGCCGGCCGGCCGGCCCGCTCCGCCGCGTGCACCGCGGCGCCCCCGATCCCGGCGCGGTTCATCAGCGCGGCGGCGACCACCGGAGGGCGGACATCCAGCAGGGGGACGAAGCGCTCCGCCTGCCGGGATATCCCGCCGCCCAACACGATCAGATCGGGCCACACCAGCGCATCGATCCGGTTCAGGTACTCGTTCAGCAGCGGCGCCCACCGCTCGTAGGTGAGCCCCTTGCGCTTGCGGGCGGCGGCGGAGGCCCGGCGCTCCCCGTCCTTGCCCCTGATCTCGATGTGGCCGAACTCGGTATTCGGCACCAGGCGACCATCCACGAAGAGCGCCGACCCGATGCCGGTGCCCAGTGTGGGCTCCAGCACACCGCGGCGGTACCCCTCGGCGGCCCCGACCGGCTTTGCGGCGATCCCCGCCGCGTCGGCGTCGTTCAGCCATGTGCAGGTGGGGCCGAAGGCTCCCACGAGGGCCTCCCCCGCATCAAAGCCGATCCACTCGGGATCGAGATGCGGCGCGCTCAGCACTCGCCCATCCACGATCACCCCGGGAATGCCGACCCCCACCGGCAGCCCGGCGGGAAACCGACCCACCAGGCCGCGCGCCGCATCGATGACCGACGATGGCACCGCGGGCTGGGGCGTCAGCACCCGCACCCGCTCGCCGACCAGGGCGCCGGCGACGGTATCCACCAATCCCACCTTGATGCCGGTCCCGCCGATGTCGACGCCGATCGCCAACCGTTGCGCGCTCATCACAGCGCCTCGCTGTCGAAGCGCACCAGGGAGTGCACCGACCGGCCGGCCAGACGTTCCCGCCCGGGCAGGAACGTGAGCTCGGCCACCACGCCGACGCCCACCACCACGCCTCCCAGCCGCTCCACCAGACGACAGACCGCGTCGGCGGTGCCGCCGGTTGCCAGCAGGTCGTCGTGCACCACCACGCGGTCCCCGGGCCGCACGGCGTCGCGGTGCAGCTCGAGCGTGTCGGTGCCGTACTCCAGCTCGTACTCCGCCTGAATGCGCTCTCCGGGCAGTTTTCCGGGCTTGCGCGCGGCCGCCAAGCCGACCCCGAGCGCGTGCGCCAACGCGCCCCCGAGGATCAGGCCGCGGGCCTCGATCCCCACGACCGCGTCGGGTGCCAGGGGCCGCGCCCAATCGGACAGCCCGCGCACGCAGGCGTCCAATCCGGCCGGTTCCTGGAAGAGCGGCATCAGATCGTAGAAGAGGATCCCCGGGTGAGGGTGGTTCGGGATTCGCCGGATGGCGCCGTCGACATCAAACACGCCGCTCATCGGCCGGCGACATCGCGCAGCTCGGAGACCAGCAACAGGTGGCGCATGTGCGAGGCCAGCGCCGCGAGCGACTCCAGCGACTCCAGGGCCTCACGTCGGCGCTCGGGGTTGCGCGAGCGCAAACCGGCGGCGAGCAACTGTTCCAGCAATCCGGCCTCCCGCTCCGCCGCGGTGCGGAAGATGCGCAGATGGCGCGGCTCGACCCCGTATCCGCCCAGCTCGAGCGCGGTCTTCACGACCTCCTGGTCGGTCTCGTCAAAACCGTCGGCACGCGATCCGACCAGACCGTAATCCACCAGTTGGTGAATCAGTTGCGGGCTGGCGCCGGTCGCGGCCACCACCTCGTCGACGCTGTAGCGGCGGCTGGGAGCCGGTTCGGCCAACTGGGCGCGCTTCAGCTGCTTGGCCTGATTCGCCACCGAGAAGGCGCCGGTGGTCGACGACTCCAACTCCTGCCGGATCACGCGCAGGGGCAGGAACTCGTCGCGCTGCAGGCGCAGGATCGTGCGCAGGCGCTCGACCTCCAACGGGGTGTACAGACGGTAGCGCCCGGCGGTGCGCTTGGGCGCGATCAGCCCCTGATCCTCCAGATAGCGGATCTTCGAAATCGAAATCGAGGGGAAGTCGGCGCTCAGCAGATCACGCACCGCGCCGATCGTCAGCGCGTCGCCCTCCTCGACGGATTCGGTCGGCGACGGACGTCCGGTCAGGTCGGTCATCTCACCACCGGTCCTCGCCCTCGCGTCGCATCGATCACGACAGGAACACCAGCCGAAACTTGCCGATCTGGATCTCGTCGCCGTTCTCGAGCGGCTCATCGCCCTCGATGCGCCGGCGGTTCACATAGGTGCCGTTGAGCGATCCCAGGTCGCGCAGGCTCACTCGACCGGCATCGACCCGCACCTCGGCGTGACGGCGCGACACGGTGACATCGTCCAAGAACACCTGCGATGTCGGCTCACGTCCGATCGCAACCACCTCATCGGTCAACCGGAACGAGGCCCCCGGCGGACCGCCCGCACGCACCATCAGGGTGGGCCCGTCCAACGACGGCGCCCGCCAGCTGGCCGTATCGCCCATCTCCGAAAGCGATATCGGCCCGGTGATCTCGCCGGTCGCGTGCCCCTCGACGATCAGGCGCGCACCGCAGCGCCCGCAGAAGCGATGGCCCTCGCTCTGGTGGAACCCACACTCGGGGCAATACACGGAAATGACCTACTCCTGTCCCGACAGACGGTCCATATCGCTCAGGCGACCCGCCAAGATCCGGCTGAGGGCATCCACATCGACCACCGACAGCTCCCCCTCGTCGCGCCCCTTCAACCGCCGCACCAACTCGGTCTTCAACAGATCGATCCGCCCGTGCAGGACGCGTCGACGGCGCGACACCTCACGCTCCTCGTCGGCCAGGCGCTGGATCATCTCTTTCAGTTCGGCGTCGGAAAGCTGCGACAGGTCGGGCTGGGCTTCCATCGGTGCTCCTCGGGGCGCGGGGACACCCAGCATAGCCGACCCTCAGGCGACGATTGAGCCTGAATCCTCGACCGCACGGCGCCGACCGCGCAGGTGACGCACCGCCAAGGCGACATAGTGGACGAGCGTCGCGAGCGCCAGCACGACCGCCAGCCACAGAAGCACCTCCACCCACAGGCCGGCAAACACCAGGCAGCCGCCGGTCGCGATCATCGTGAGGGCGGAGGAGATCTTCCCCGCCAGGTCGACGCGCATCAGCACGCCGGCGCGGGCCAGCAGCAGAAAGCCCAGCATCAGCACCACGTCCCGCCCGATCAGGATCACCGGCAGGCCCCACCCAACCCGGTTAAGCAGCAGCAACCCGACCAGGCCAACGGCCACCAGCAACCGGTCGGCGAGCGGATCGGCGATGCGGCCGAACGCCGACTCGGCGTTCAGGGCCCGCGCCACGCGTCCATCGAGGAAATCCGTCGCGCCGATCACACCGAACAGCACGCCGGCGGTCACGGAGGTCGGAGCGGTCGCACGCACCAGCACGACCAGCAAGAGCGGCAGGGCCGCCAGCCGGGCGATGGTCAACGCGTTGGGCAACCAGCGCAACCGCCGAGCGGGGTTCTGTACGACCGACCCGTTCGTCACCCGCACACCCTGCCATGCCCCACCGCGCACCGCCCATCACCGAAACACCGCGGACCGCCGCAGCGGTCCGCAATATCGCTCATCAATCGGGGCGAGAGGATTTGAACCTCCGACCGCCCGGCCCCCAGCCGGGTGCGCTACCAGACTGCGCCACGCCCCGAAGCGCGCACAATCCTAGCGCAGCGCGCCCCAGATGTCGCGGATCGCTCCGGCCGCGCCCTCCAGAGGCACATCGCGCCGTTCACGCCCGCGGCGCACCTGGACCTCCAACGGGCCGTCGGGCAGGGTGCGTTTGCCGACGGTCACCCGCACCGGGCAGCCGAGCAGTTCGGCCTCCACGAACTTCTCCCCCGGCTTGGTGTCGGCCCGATCGTCGAACAGCACGCTGAGACCGAGGTCAGACAGCTGCGCGTACAGCGTTTCGGCGTATTCGGCCTGGGGGCTGCCCGGTGGCGCGATCTGCACCAGGTGCACGTCGAACGGGGCCAGCGCCCGCGGCCAGACGATCCCGGCCTCATCGTGGAACTGTTCGATCGCCGCGGCCGCGATCCGGGCCGGGCCGATGCCGTAGCAGCCCATCACCAGGTCCTGCTCATGCCCGTCCGCGTCGAGGTAGCGCGCCCCGAGCGCAGCGCTGTACTTGGTGCCGAGCTTGAAGATGTTGCCGATCTCGATCACCGGCTCCAGGCGCAGCGGGGAGCCGGTTTCGGGTGCGCCTTCCCCCTCCAACACCTCGCGGATGTCGGCGACTTCGGCGGTGAAGTCGCGCCCCAGCACCACCCCGCGCAGGTGCTCCCCATCCCGGTTCGCCCCGGTCACGTAGTGGCCCCGCTCCAGGGTCCGGTCGGCGATGACGCGCAGCGGCGATCCCGCCGGCAATCCGACCGGCCCCAGTGACCCGGCGGACGCGCCGAACCACTCCTGAATCTCCTCGGGGTGAGCCGCCCGGTGAGGGCCGACAATCCGCGCCAGTTTCTTCTCGTGCAGCGCGTGCTCACCGCGCACCAGCGCCAGCACCGGGCGGCCCTCATCGGGCACCACGACCACGCTCTTGGCCAGCGCGGCCTCCGGCAGGCCCGTGAACCGCGCCAGCTGTGAGATCGTGCCGATGCCGGGTGTCGCGAACGCCTCGGGGGCCTCGGGGGTCGGCCCGAAGTCCGGCTCGCGGGCGATCGACACCGCCAGCTCCACGTTGGCCGCGTAACTGCCGTCCTCGGCCCGCGCGATCACATCCTCACCGGCCGGGCTCGGCGCCATGTACTCATGGGCGCCGCTGCCGCCCATCATGCCGGTGTCGCTCTCCACCTGATACCAGGCGATCCCACAGCGATCGAAGATGCGCCGGTAGGCCGCGGCGTGGGCCTCGTAGGACGCGTCCAGGCCGGCCCGATCACGATCGAAGGAGTAGGCATCCTTCATCGTGAACTCGCGCACGCGCAGCAGCCCGCCCTTGGCGCGCGGTTCATCGCGCATTTTGGTCTGGAGCTGGTACCAGCTCTGGGGCAGATCACGCCACGAGCGGATCTCGCGCGCCGCGTGCCAGGTGACGATCTCCTCGTGGGTCATGCCGAGCACAAAATCGCGCCCCGCGCGGTCCTGCAGGCGGAACTGCTCCGCCAGCGGGTAGCGCCCGGTCGTCTGCCAGATCTCCGCCGGGTGGAGCACCGGCATCAGCAGCTCCTGGGCGCCGATCGCATCCATCTCCTCCCGGATGATCGCCTCCACCCGGCGCAGCACCCGCAGGCCGAACGGCATGATCGTGTACAGGCCGGCGGCCAGTTGGCGGACCAGCCCGGCGCGGATCATCAGGATGTGGCTGATGGCCTCGGCGTCGGCGGGCGCATCGCGCAGCGTCGGCCAGATGCGCCCGGAAAGGCGCCAGGAGTCACCGCGCATGCCGGAGGGCATCGACCAGTCGGCGGCGGGAGAAGATGTCGTTTCGCTCATGGCGGGCACTCTGCCATGAGCGGGCGCCGCCCGTCGGAGCGGGTCAGGCCCGTCCGCCGACCACCGGATAGCGTTCGGCGACGTACCGCTCGACCATCTCGATGAAGTCCGCCGCGAGGGTCGGTCCCTCCAGGGTGCGCACCTTCTGGCCGTCGACGTACACCGGGGCACGCGGCTGCTCGCCGGTTCCCGGCAGGCTGATGCCGATGTCGGCCGCCCGGCTCTCCCCCGGCCCGTTCACGATGCACCCCATGACCGCGACCTTGAGGTTCGCGGCCTCCGGCCGTTCGCGACGCCAGAGGTTCATCCGCTGCTCCAGATGCGCCTCGATCGTCTGAGCCAGCTGCTGAAAGACGGTGCTGGTCGTTCGCCCGCAGCCGGGACAGGCGGTGACGTCGGGACGGAAGGCGCGCAGACCGAGCGCCTGCAGGAGCTCCTGACAGACCCGCACCTCGAGGCTGCGATCGCCGCCGGGCTCCGGCGTGAGGCTCGCGCGAATCGTGTCGCCGATTCCGGCCTGCAACAGAATGGCCAACGCGGCGGTGGTGGCGACGATCCCCTTGCTGCCCATACCGGCCTCGGTCAGGCCCAGATGCAGCGGGTAGTCGCACCGCGCGGCGAGTTCCTGATAGACCGCGACCATGTTCTGCAGACGGCTGGTCTTGCACGACAGCACGATCCGGTCGGCGCCCAGGCCGAGCCCGCGGGCGGCCTCGGCCGAGGTGAGCGCGCTCTGGATCATCGCCTCGCGCAGCACCTCGTCGGCGCTCAGCGGCTGCGCCCGACGGCCGTTCTCGTCCATCAGTCGGTCGACCAGCTCCGGATCGAGCGATCCACCGTTCACCCCGATGCGCACCGGTTTGTCGTGCTCGATCGCGACGGCGATCATCGTGGCGAAGTTGCGATCGTGGCGCGCGCCGCGCCCGACGTTGCCCGGGTTGATGCGGTACTTCGCCAGCGCCTGGGCACAATCGGGAAACTCGCGCAGCAGCGTGTGTCCGTTGTAGTGGAAGTCGCCCACCAGCGGCACCCGAACACCGTGATCGTCGCGCAGGCGCGCCGCAATCTCGGCCACCTTGGCCGCGGACGCCCGGTTGTTGACCGTGATCCGCACGATCTGGGACCCCGCCTCGGCCAGTCGAGCGACCTGGGCGGCCGTCGCCGGCGCGTCGGCGGTGTCGGTGTTGGTCATCGACTGCACCACCACCGGGGCCCCGCCACCGACGGGCACCCCGCCGACATCACACTGACGGGAAGGGCGGCGGACGGTCGGTGCGCTCATCGCCGACGAAGGTTAGCCGACCCCGTCCCGACCCGCCGTCGGCCCCTCAGGGATTCACCTGGAATCCGCCACCGGCGATTCGGACGATGTCGTTCTGCAGGGCGAACGCGAACACGAGGATGATCAGGACGAAACCGACCAGCGACACCTTCTCGTAGACCGCGGGATTCACCGGGGAGCGTTTCAGCTTCTCGATCAGGGCGAACAGGATGTGCCCGCCGTCCAGCGGGAGCACCGGCAGCAGGTTGAACACGCCCAACGCCAGGCTGATCACGGCGATGAAGCGCACCAGCACCACCCAACCGTCACCGGCGACCTCGTTGAACACCGCCCCGGCACCCACCACGCTGTTGAGCTGATCGCGCGCCTGGGAACTGGTGAACATCTGACCGATCATCTCGACGTTCGACCGGATGACGTACCACGACCAATCCCAGCCTTCCCGCAGCCCGGCGATCGGCCCGTGGCGAACCGTGGGACCGTCCACGAACGCGAACGTGAAGCCCAGGCCGGTGATCGGCCTGCCGCTGGTGGGATCGGTCTGCACCGCGCCGGACTCATCGCGCAGCACGTTCAGGGTCGCCGGTATCCGGATGGTGCGTCCGTCGCGCACGACGCGCAGCTCAACCCGGTCCCCCGGAGCGCCCGCGCGCAGCTCGCGCCGCACGATCTGTGGGTCCCCCGCGGTCGGGACCCCGTTGACCGCCACCAGGCGATCGCCGGGCAGCAGGCCCGCCGCCTGGGCGGCGGAGTCGGCCGCCACCGTCCCGATGCGCGTGCTGGGTTGACTCGTCGGAGCGCCGATCCAGAAGATCGCGGCGAACAGCAGCACTGCCAGCAGGATGTTCACCCCGGGGCCGGCGGCGATCGTCGCGATTCTGCGCCAGACGGGCAG
>DAOKZF010000074.1:4635-8293 GCA_035325785.1 Miltoncostaeaceae bacterium | reverse complement strand
GAAACGGCCGCGGCCGTTGCATGGCCGGTTCGGGGCGCAGGCCGCCGGCGAGGTGCGGTCGTGGGGACCACGGTTGTTTTCCAATCGAAGGAGCTGTGATGACTGTTCGTATTCCTGTTGGCCCGCGGCGGTTCGCGAAGCTGCCGCCGTTCGGTGATCTGGGCGTGGATGATGGCCCGCTCGGTGAGGCTGTCGCCCAGTTGCAGAAGATCGCCGCTGTGGTGCAGAAGGCGTCGGTGGACTTCCGCCAGGCGCAGGACGCGGTCTCGGAGGCTAAGCGCGCCGATCAGGTGGCGTTGGCTGAGGCGTTGCAGGCCGGGCGGAAGGACCCCGGCGATAAGCGCGTCGCGGCCGCCTCTGAGGCCCTGGAGGCCGCCGAGCGAGTAACGAACGCGGCGTTCTTCGCCCAGTCCCAGGCGCAGCAGCGGGTGCGGGAGGCGTTCGACGGGCACCGCGCCGAGATGCTGGTGCAGGCAGAGTCGCGCCAGTCCGAGGCGGTCGATGAGTTCGTGGAGGCGTTGGCGGCCGCCAGGAAGGCATGCCGGAAGGCGGACGAGCTGGCCGCCCTGGTCGACTGGCTGTCCCAGGACGAGATCACGAACTACGTGCCGCAGTCGCTGTCGGTGAGGTTGCCCACGGGCACCTCGGGGCTCGCGGCGCGGGCGGTCTTGCTCGATGAGCTGTCCGGCCAGGCGCGGGCCGCGGCGTCGAAGCCGAAGGTCGGCATCTGGGAGGCGGCACCGGGCCGTGAGGGCTTCGTGGCGCCGCTGGATGGGTCGGCAGCGGTGGTCGGTGGCTGATCCTGCACCGTTTTTTGCACGCTTCGCTGTCACGGTGATGACACGGGCCTTCGGAACGACCCGGCTGGAGAACGAGAAAAGCCCCGCGTTTGCGGGGCTTTTCTGAGGCTCCTCGGACAGGACTCGAACCTGTAACCCTTCGGTTAACAGCCGAATGCTCTACCAATTGAGCTACCGAGGACCGGGCTGGCGCGCATTGTACCGAACCGTGCGCTTCCTGCCGAGCGGACCGCTCAGCGGCGGGGCGGATGGAGGCGGTGCAGGTTGATCAGCGCACCGCTCTCGTCGACGCGCCGCCGGTGCGCATGCGTCTCGACCGCGTGGTGCCATCCGGCGGTACGCAGCGGTTCGATCAGCGCGTCGGCGTGGGGGCGGCGGGGATCGGCGATCAGGATCTCTCCCCGGGCTCGGCACAGACCCGGGAGCAACTCGGCCAGGGCGACCCCGTTGCGTTCCTCGTACAGCACGTCGGCGCCCACGATCAGGTCGAAGCCGTCGCCGTCCATCAGGGCCGCGGGCGGATGGCGCCAGTCGAGCAACAGCGTGTCGACCCGCGCGCCGTTGGCACGGGCGTTTGCCGCCGCCTGGGCGAGCGCCGGTTGGTACCAGTCGCTGGCCAGCACCCGGGCGCCGCCCAGGGCGGCGACGATTGCCGGCAGGCCGACGCCGCAGCCGACCTCGAGGACGCGGACCCCATTCAGATCACGCGCGGCGAGCGCATCGGCCAGCACATGGGCGCTCGGCCACAGGTCCGCCCAGTACGGCAGCCGCTCGTCCCGCGCGTATTCCCGTTCATCGATCAGATCCTCCGCCGAGCGCGGATGGGCGATCGTGATCGCGCGTCCGGCGACGGTGAGCGTCTCGGTCACCAGGTCCGCGGCGGGGGATGGGGGGTTCATCATGTCCGCCAGCCTAGTGCGCTGCGCTATGGTGCAGCGGTTGCAGGCCATCATCCAGGAGTGACGCATGAGCGAGACGGAGGAGACGGCGGTGGCACAGGCCAGCGTCGAGGAGGCGGCCCCCGAGGAGGTCGAGCAGGACGAGAACCCCGCCGAGGTCGAGGTCGTCGCCGAGCCGCCGGCGCGGGCCGGTGTGCGTCAGGCCCGCGTGTACGTCTGCGAGCGTGCTCACCGGACCACCAGCCTCTGGAGCACGCCGACCGTCTGCCGGGCGCAGGTGAACCGGCGCGAGGAGTGCGGGCGCCAGCTGTATCCGCTCGGCGAGCTGCCGGAGCAGGTCCAGCGGGCCCTCAACCCGTTGAAGGCCTCCAAGAAGGGTTCGAGGAAGGGCTGACCTGCGACGCGCCGGCGACGGCGCGTGCACGTCAATGGCGGTATCCGGTGGGCGCGACGGCTGTCGCGCCCACCGCCGTTATGCCTCAACCATCCTTCGCCGCGCGGACCATGCGGCGCATCTGAGCGAAAACGGGCTCCCACACGTCGGCGGCATTCAGGTCGATCCCCAGTGCGGCCAGCAGCTCCACCGGCCCCGCCGAGCCCCCCGCGGCCAGGAAGTCGAGGTAGTCGTCGACGAACGGCTCTCCGCGCTCTTGGAACTGGGCGTACAGCGCCAGCGTGGTTAGGTGCGCGAACACGTAGGCGTAGGTGTAGAAGCGCGTCGAGATGAAGTGGGGAATGTACGACCAGCCGAGGCGATAGTCGTCCGGCAGGCGCAGGGCGTCCCCGTAGTAGCGCCGGTTCTCCTCGAACCAGATCTCCGACAGCCGCTGCGCGGTGAGCGTGGATCCGTCGGCCCGCAGGGCATATGCGCGCTGCTCGTAGCGGGTGAGCACCGTCTGACGAAAGACGGTGGCAAACGATCCCTCCAGCCGCTCGGAGATCAGCGATCGGCGGGTTGCCCGGGCGTTCTCCGTGGCCAGCAGGTGATCGAAGGTGACCAGCTCCGCGAAGGTCGACGGGACCTCCGCCAGGGCCAGGCCGGTGCCGAACGACAGGGCGCTTTGGCGTTCGCCGGCGAGGGTGAAGTGCATACCGTGGCCCAATTCATGGGCCAGGGTCATCACGTCGTCCATCCGGTCGGTGAAGTTCATCAAGACGTACGGCGACGCATCCTGAGCGACCGGCGAGCAGAACGCCCCGCCGCGCTTGCCGGCCCGCGGCTCGGCGTCGATGCGCCGCTCGCGGAAAAAGCCGTCTGCAAGTCGCGCCGCCCGAGCGGAGAAACGCCCGAAGGACGCGTCGATCAGCCCGCGGGCCTCGGTGAAGTCCACCTGGCGCGCCGCTCCCAACGGCGCGTACTGGTCGTGCAGCTCCAACCGATCCAACCCGAGCAGCCCGGCCTTGATCCGGAACCACTCGTGGGCGATCGGATAGTGCTCTTCCACCGCCGTCAGCATGGCGTCAACCACCGGCCCGGGCAGTTCATTGCGCAGATGGGTGGGATCCATGGGCGCGGCGTAGCCGCGCAGCCGGTCCATCGCCAGGCGATCGCCCACCAGGGTGTCGTAACAGTGCGCCAGCGTGTCCGCGTGCGGGCCGAGGGCGGAATAGAGCGTTTCGAGCGCGCGCCGGCGCAGGTCACGATTCGGGTCGCGCACGTGGGCGAGCAACCGGTCGATCGTGTGCGGCTCCGGGCCCTCCCCGGCGTCGAACGGCACCTCCAGGGTGGAGGTCACCTGACCGAACAGGGTCTGCCAGGCCGACGTCGCCGCGGGACTGCGCTCGGCGAGCATCCGCTCCTCCGGCTCGCTCAACGTGTGGGGGGCGAACCGGCGCAGCGCGATCAGATAATGACGGTCGCCCGCCACCTCGGGAGCGTCGTACAGCGCCCGCGCGGTGTCCTCATCGAGCGCCAGCCACTCCAGGTCGAAGAACCGCAGAGCGTTACCGACCTCCACC
>DAOKZF010000074.1:0-4625 GCA_035325785.1 Miltoncostaeaceae bacterium | reverse complement strand
AGCTCGTTGTCGATCGCCGACAGCTCCGCCAGCGCGGCGGCGAGTCGCGGGCCGTCCAGGTCGGCCAGGGCACCGCGGTACCGTTCGGCGAAGGCGGTGCAGCGTTCGAGGAGGGCGCTCATGCGCCGCTCGGCCTGCTCGGCATCGCTGGCCAGCGGCGAGAGGTCCCAGTGGATGCCCGCGGCGCGCGGTCCGGGGAGTGAATCGGTGGTTCTCGTCATGCGTTCACGCTAGCGGATGCCCCCGCACCCGGGCCGCCGCTCAACGGCGTCGCGCGCTCAGCAGCCGCAGGTTGCCAACAGTCGGTCGACGGCGTCCAGGGGGAGTGGCGGGTCGCCGCTGTCGCCCGGTTGGTTGCGCCCCTCCGGGTGGTGGAAGTCCGAACCACCGGTCGCGACCAGGCCGAACCGTTGGGCGAGGGTGCGCAGCTGGCGTCGACGCTCCTCGGTGTGCTCGGGTCGGTGGACCTCGATCCCGGCCAGCCCGGCCGCCGTGAGCAGCTGCACGAAGCGAGTGAGATCCTTCGCGCTCATGCGCAGGCTGGCGGGGTGGGCGAGCACCGGCGCTCCGCCGCCGGCGCGCACCAGCTCCACCGCCTCCTCGGGTGCCAGACCCTCGCTCGGCACCCAGGCGGGGGCGCCGTCGGCGAGGAAACGGTCGAAGGCGTCCTGACGGTCGGTGGCATGACCGGCCGCGACCAGCGTTTCGGCGATATGCGGTCGCCCAATCGACCCCCGGGCTCGGGCCCGCACCTGGGCGTAGTCGATCGGCGCGCCGAGGGATGCCAGGCGCGCGACGATGCTCTGCGCCCGTCGCTCACGCGCGGCGCGCAACTCGGCCAGGCGCGCGACGATCGCCGGCGGCTCCGGCTCAAAGAAGTACCCCAGCAGATGCATCGTGCCCGCGGGCATCCTCACCGACAGTTCGATGCCCGGCACGATTCGCACGCCGTGCTCCACCCCCGCCACGATCGCCTCGCGCACGGCATCCAACGTGTCGTGGTCGGTGATCGCCAGCACGCTCACGTCGTTTTCGGCCGCTCGGCGGACCAGGTCTGTCGCCGAGAGCGAACCGTCGGAGGCGGTCGTGTGGGCGTGCAGGTCGGCCCGCGGATCGCTGTGGCGAGCGCTCACGGGCGCCTCGTCAGGCCCGTCCGGCGACCGCCGCACCGAGCAGGCCGCGGGCCTCCAGCTCCGAGATGATCCGTTCTGCGCTCTGTTGCGGCGACTGCTCCTCGGTGCGGATGTGCACGTCGGGGCTCACCGGCGCCTCGTAGGGGTCACTCACCCCGGTGAACTCCGTGATCTCCCCGGAGAAGGCCTTGGCGTACAGGCCCTTCACGTCACGGCGGGCGCATTCGTCGACGCTTGTGTCAACGAACACCTCGATGAACGGCCCGAACGGTTCAACCATCGCGCGCGCGCCGTCGCGGGCGGTCGCATAGGGCGAGATCGCGGACACCAGCGTCCAGACCCCGGCGCGGGTGAAGCGCGAGGCGACCCAACCGATGCGCGCGATGTTGGTGTCGCGGTCCTCCTTGGAGAAACCCAGCCCCTTGGACAGATGGGTGCGCACCACGTCGCCATCCAGGTATTCCACCAGCCCGCCGCGGCGTTCTAGCTCCGGTCCGACCAAGCCTGCGATTGTGGTCTTGCCCGAGCCGGACAGGCCCGTGAACCACAGGGTGAATCCGCGTTGCTCGCTCATCCGCGAACGGCCCTCCTCGGGTTGCATCCCCGTCTGTTCGTCAAGACGCCGCCCCCCGGTTGCGCGGCCCCGCGCCGCGCGGCGCGCGCCCCCCCGCCGGTCGCCGGGCGTGATGCTTCAACGGGCCACGGTGGACGCCGCCCGCCGCAAGGCTATCGGCAATCGGCCGCCCGCGCGATCGCTAACCTCGCGGGTGCTCGACGGACGGTGAACCTGGCGGGGCGGGAGGCGACGGATCGATGCCGATCAAGCGCGGTGACAACAACGAACTGGTGTACTCGAGCGAACGGGGCCGGATCGCCACGCCGAAGGCGTCGACGGCCTCGCGCCCATCGGGGGACGGCATCGTGCGGGTTTCTCGCACCACGGCGGGCCGCAAGGGCAAGACGGTGACGCTGGTCGACGGGCTGCCCCCCGGCGACCTGACGCCGGTCGCCACGGAGCTGAAGAAGCTCTGCGGCTCCGGGGGGGCGGTGAAGGACGGGGTGGTGGAGATCCAAGGGGATCATCGCGACCGAATCGTGGCCCGTCTGGAGGGCCGTTACCGGGTGAAACGCGCCGGCGGCTGACCGGCCGGGCCGCGGTCACGGCCCGGCCGGTCAGCCGCGGGGCGGAGGTTCAGTCCCTGCGCGGCGGGCGCCCGTCGTGATCGCACAGATCGGGGTGCCAACGGCGGAAGTGCTCCTCGTGCTGAGCGGTGATCGCGCCCGGCGGATAGTAGGTCTCGTAGAAGTCCGGATCGATGTGTTGCGCCTGGCAGGTGAGGCGCTGGTACATCGGGTCGACGTAGGCCGGGAACCGCCCGTAGGTGTCGTACACGTATTGGCAGTAGTCCTTGACCAACTCCACCGTGTCCGGGTGGGGGCGCGGCACGGCGTTGATCACCTTCTCCGGCTCGCGGTACGGCTTGGGCGAGGCGTCCTCGAACGAGGACCACTTCAACTCCATGTACGCGTCGACGGCGGCGTGCATGTCGGGGTAGTACGGCGGCGTGAAGGCCTCGTAGACCCCGTCCAGGCCCACCGGGTACGGGGTTCCGTTCGCGGCCTCCTCGAACCGGAAGCCGAGCCCCGGCACGTCGCCTCCGCCCATCACAAAGCGGGACAGGTAACCGGTGAACGTCCAGCCGCCCAAGCCGAGCGCCTGGAGGGCCAGGTTGATGTTCTGGCAGATGAAACCCTGTTCGACCACCAGCATCGACAGCACCCGTTGCTCCAACTCGACCATGCCCATCTGGCGGGAGGGATCGAGCCGGCCGGAGTCCAACGCCTTCTGCAGGCCGGCCGAGCGGTGTCCGTGCTGCTCGTCGACCAGCGAGAAGCCGTAACTGCGCGCCAGATAGATGAACAGCAGGTTGATGTACTCGAGGGTGGTGTTCGTGACCGGGACGAAGAGGGTGGTGCCCGCTTGGTTGGCGTTCCACTGGTTGAAGTCGAACAGGCCCGGCAGGGTGGTCGGCAGGGGGGCACGACCGGGGCGCAGCTCCTTGCGGGCCCGGCGGTAGAGCTCGACCACCCAGTCCACCTGCTGCTCCAACGGCTTGCCCGACACCGTCGCCACCTCGCCCGGGTCCGGGGTGAGGCCGAACATGTCGAGCAGGTAGGTGCCGTCGTCGTTGGTGAACAGCAACTCGGTGCCGTGGTTGGAGCAGGAGCTCGGCCAGGTGCGGCTGGTCCACTGAACCAGGGTGCTCATGCCGCGCACCGGATCCAGGTCGCCCAGGTTCAGGCCGGTGAGACCGGTGCCGGCCATGCACAGCAGGGCCTCCTCCAACTCGGTGAGCGGCACCGGCTGATAGGGGCTGCGGTAGTCGAGGATCTCCGAACCGACGGTCATGCCCAGGCCGACCCGCCGGCTCTTGCGGTCGAAGATCGTCTGGAAAAACGGGTAGCTGACGGCGTCGGTCAGGCCGGGGGGAACCTCCATTCCCGGGATGTTGAGCGGTATGCCCGCCTGTGAGGCGCTGGGGTCCATCTGATGCCTCCATGATCGCGATCGCGACGGATAACGTCTGTAGGCCAGCCTATCCCTCCTGGCGGTCGCGGGCCGACCTCGGGCGCGTGATACGCCCCAATGGGGTCGTTCAGCCCGCGGTTGCCCGGGTGGTCAGCCGGCGCGAGAAGGCCCGCTCCAGGGCCGGCGATTCCCGGGTCGCCGACCAGAGAGCGACCGCCGGGTCGCCCCGATCCTGGACCCGCGCGTCGATGCGGTCGCCCAGGTCGGTGAGGCGCACGCCGACCACGGTGCGCGAGCGGGCGAGCTGCTCGGCGATCCGCAGACACGCCGCCAGGCGCACCAGCCGCGTTCGTCCGTCCTCGCCCAGCAGACTCCCGAGGGGCGCCGGGCTGGCGGGAGCCTTGCGGTGCCCGCGCACCAGCAGCGCGATCAGCGCGAGCTGCTCGTGGTCGTAGCCGGGAAGCCCGCTGTTGATCACCAGGTAGTAGCCGTGTTTGTGGTGATCGTGGTAGTCGATCGCCACGCCCAGGTCGTGCAGCATCGCCGCCGCCCACAGCAGCTCCCGCTCCTGCCGGTCGGCGACCTGGAGTCCCAGGGCCGCCAGTTGGTCGTACAGCGACAGTGCGAGCTCGGCGACCTGGGCGCAGTGGGCCGCGTCGCTGCGGTGGGCGTCCATCAGGTTGAGGACGCTGTGGCGCCGAACGTCGTCGATCAACGGGTGGTCCAAGTCGGCGAGCAGCCGTTCGTACAGGATCCCCTCGCGCAGGCCCTGGGCGCAGATTTCGATCCGGTCGGTCGCGGCCAAGTCCATCACCGTGGCGATCACCACCGCGCCGGCGAGGGTCACATCGGCCCGGTCGGCTCTGAGGCCCGCGATCGTGTTGCGTCGGTCGGCGGGCAGGGCCGCCATCTGCTCAATCAACTCGCGCAGGGCGTCGCGGCGCAGCCGGTAGCCGTGCAGC
>DAOKZF010000073.1:0-8319 GCA_035325785.1 Miltoncostaeaceae bacterium | reverse complement strand
CCTGCGCGAGCTCTACCGGGTGCCCGACGCGCGCATCCGGGTGGTCCACCTGGGCATCGCGCCCGACCCGCGCCCCCCGCTGGAGCGCGAGCCGTTCATCCTGAGCGCCGGCACCATGGAACCGCGCAAACGGATCCCCCTGCTGGCCGCGGCCCACGCCCGCTACTGGGAGGCCGCCCCGCCCGAGAACCGCTGCCGGCTGGTGATCGTCGGCGGTGACGGCGGCGACGAGGCCAACGTGCGGGCCGTCGCCGGACCCGGCTGCGAGATCCGTGGCTTCGTGCACCGCGACGAGTTGATCGACCTGTACCGGCGCGCCACCCTGCTGGTCTACCCCTCCGTCTACGAGGGATTCGGCATCCCGGTGGCCGAGGCGCTGGCCCACGGCTGCCCGGTGCTGTGCGCGCGCAACTCCTCCCTGATCGAAATCGGAGCCGAGGCCGCCCTGTTCGTGGCCGAGGACGACATGACCGTCGACGGCCTGGCCGACGCCATCACCCGGGCGCTCGCCGACCGCGACGACTTGGAACGCCGCGGGCGCCTGGGCCGCCAACAGGCCGAGCGCTACTCGTGGACCGCCACCGCCACCGCCACCCGCGACGTCTACCGGCGGGCGCTCCGCCCATGAGCACCGCCCCGATGCGCGTGCCGCGCGCCTGGCGCGCCCTGGTGGGCCACAGCTACCGGTTGAGCGCCCGCTGGGCGCTGCGCGGACTGCGGCGCGCCCGCTGGCCGCACGCGCGCGCCGCCCTCTACCACCTGCTGGTACCGCTCGAGCCGTGGCGCTACTACGAACTGGCCCGCGTCGCCGGCGAACGCTTCCAGGGCGACTGCCTCGACGTGTCGAGCCCCAAGCTGCTCGCCAGCCACCTGAACGCGCGCGGCGCCGGGCGCTGGGTGGCGGTCGACCTGTTCACCGACGAACTCGAACGCTGGCACGCGCTCGACCCCGGCCTCGACCTGCGCCAGGCCGATGCGCGCAACCTGCCCTTCGCCGACGCATCCTTCGACGCGGTCGCCTGCGTCTCGGTGATCGAACACATCCCCGACGACGGCGACACGCGGGCGATGGAGGAGATCTGGCGGGTGCTGCGCCCCGGCGGCGTCCTGCACCTGACCACCAACGTCGCCGCCACCGACACCGACGTGTGGACCGCCAAGCGCTTCTGGGGCCAGGCCAGCGAGGAGATCGACGGGCGGATCTTCTTCGAGCGACGCTACAGCGACGCCACCCTGCGCCGCCGCCTGCTCGCCCTCCCGTGGCGCGAGGAACACCGCGAATACGCGCGCGAACGGCGCCCCTTGAGCGAGCGGTTCTTCGCCGCGCGCCCCCGCTCGTTTCTGCTCGGTCCGCTGCTGCCGCTGGTCTGCACCGGCAACTTCCCCGCGGCCGACCACGCCGACGAGGTTCCACCGGGCCGCCACGCGGCGGTCTATCTGCGCCTGCGCAAACCGCTCTGACCCCGGGACGCCCGCCGGAGGGAACGCCCGCGGGCATGTTCCCCCCGGCGCCCGGCAAGTACGATCATCCCGTGGGCGCCCACCACACCGACTCGACCGCGGCCTCGCGCCGCGCCCGCCGCGGCCGCTCGGTGCGCCGCGACGCGCGCTTCTGGCCCATGCTGGTCGGCCCGGCCGGCGCGGCCGCCGTGCGGCGCAGCGCCTCGGTGCTGGTGCTGGTCGCGCTCGACGTGACCGCGGCCTTCGCCGGCATCTACGCGGCCCTGGCGCTGAAACTGCTCTACCAGGGGCACGCCATCAGCCCCGACGCGATCTGGGCGGTGGAACAGAAAGCCCTGCCCGTGGCGGCCGGCACGCTGATCCTGCTGTTCGCCAAAAACGGCCTGTACGGCCCGCGCGAACAACGCGGCGGAGCCGCCCGGGTGCTGTCATCGGTGACGCTCGCCACCGTGATCGTGCTGGTCGTCGTGGTGCTGGCCGGCTGGCGGTTCGACACCTACTACATCTTCTACTCCTCCTGGATTCTGGTCAGCGCCGGCGTGCTGATCCTGCGTGCCAGCTACGACAGCATCACCGGGGTGCTGCTGGACGCGTTGAAGTTCGAACGCCGGGTGGCGATGGTCGGCCAGCCGGGGCTGATGGGCAGCATCGCCTCATCGCTCGAAGGCGACCGACGCCGACGGGTGCCCTACCGGGTGGTCTCACGCCACCTGCTGGTGCCCGGCCTCAGCACCGGAGACAACCCCGAGGCCCAGGCCCTGCGGGCGGCGCTCGACCCCGACCGGGTCGACGAGGTGATCCTCACCGGCACATCGGGCGACGACGGAGCCACCTTCGAACTGCTCGACCTGTGCCGCCTGCGCGGCCTACCCGTGCGCCTGGCGCCCACCACCACCGAGCTGCTCTCGCATTCGGTGCGCGCCGTCCCGACGCCCGGCGTGCCGCTGTTCGAGCTGCGCCCCCCGGTGCTCGACGGCGTCGCGTTCATCACCAAACGCCTGTTCGACCTGGTGTTCGGCGCGCTGATCGGCCTGCTGGTGCTACCGATCCTCGCCCTCGCCGCCCTGGCGATCAAACTGGACGACGGCGGCCCGATCATCCACCGCAGCCGCCGAGTCGGAGTCGACGAAACCGTCTTCGACTGCCTCAAACTGCGCACGATGGTGGTCGACGCCGAGGCCCGCCAGGCCGAACTGGAGGCGCGCAACGAGGCCGACGGGGCGCTCTTCAAACTGAAGGACGACGATCGCATCACACGGGTCGGACACCTGCTGCGCCGCCTCTCGATCGACGAACTGCCCCAGCTGTGGAACGTGATCCGGGGCGAGATGTCGCTGGTCGGGCCGCGTCCTCTGCCGCTGCGCGACTACGAGCTGCTGGACGAGATCCACAAGAAGCGCTACCTGGTGCTGCCGGGCATCACCGGCCTGTGGCAGGTGAGCGGGCGCAGCGACCTGTCGTTCGACGACCTGGTGCGCCTGGACTTCTACTACATCGAGAGCTGGTCGATCTGGCTCGACATCACCATCCTGGCGCGCACGATCCCCACCGTGTTCAGCCGCCGCGGGGCATACTGAACCCGGTGAGCGCCCCCCACACACCGTCCCACGAACCCACCGGCGGCCTCGACACCGACCCCGACGCGCTGCTCGAGGCCCTGCAGACGGCGGCCGGCGAACCCCCGCTGCGCCCGCTGCGCATCGCGCCGCCCCCCGGATCCGCCCGCCCCGGCCTGGCCGGCCGGGCCGTGAACGGCGTGCGCGCCGCGCTGATCCGCCTGCTCTCCCCGGCGCTGGCCGACCTGATCACCCAACTGGAACGCGACCGGCACCGTCAACGGGCCGAGCTGGAGCGCCTGAGCGCACGCGTGGCGGAACTGGAGCGGCGCCGCTGAGGGTCGCGTTCGTCGTGCAGCGCTACGGCGCCGAGGTGGCCGGCGGCGCCGAGGCCCTCTGTCGCGCGACCGCCCGCGCCCTGGCGGCCGGGGGCGACCAGGTGGAGGTGTACACCACCACCGCCCGCGACTACCTCCACTGGCGGCCGCACTACCCGGCCGGACAGAGCGACGATGACGGGGTGCGGGTGCACCGCTTCGACGCGGTGCGGGCCGACCCGCAGCGCTCGAGCGACCTGCTGCGCTCCCTCACCCTCGGGGATCGCCCCCCGCACATCGAACGCGCGTGGGCGCGGGCCCAAGGGCCGCTGGCGCCGGGCCTGATCGCGGCGCTCGCGACCGCCCGCGCCCGCCACGAGGCGGTGGCGCTGTGGACCTACCTGTACGCGACCACCCAGATGGCCATGCCGCTGGTGGCCGACCGCTCCGTGCTGGTGCCGCTCGCGCACGACGAGCCGATGTTCGGTTTCCCGCTGACCCGCGGGCTGGTGAGGATGGCCGCCGGATTCGCCTTCCTCACCCCCGAGGAGCGGCGACTGGTGGACGACCTGCACGGCCTGGGGGGCCGGCCGCAGGCGATCGTCGGCGCCGGCATCGACGATCCGATCGCCCCCGACCCCGCCGCCCTGCGCCGCGCGCATCCCGATCTGCCGGAACGCTTCGCGCTCTACATCGGTCGGATCGACCCGGCCAAGGGGCTGCACGCGTTGATCGAGGCCCACGCCGCCTATCGCCGCTCCGGCGGGCGGCTCGGGCTGGTGCTGGCCGGGCGGGCGGCGGGGGAGATGGCCCTGCCCGAGTGGGTGCACACCACCGGATTCGTCGACGATTCGATCCGGTCGGGGCTGCTGGACGCCTGCGAGGTGGTCGTGCTGCCGAGCCCGCACGAAAGCCTGTCACTGGTGGCGCTGGAGGCCTGGCGGGCGGCGCGCCCGACGCTCGCCAACGCCGCCAGCGAGGTGCTGGCCGGCCAGAGCGCCCGCTCCGGCGCCGGACTGCTCTACCACGACGCCGCCACCTACACCCGCCAGCTGCGCCGCCTGGACGCCGACCCCGCCCTGCGTCGGGCGCTCGCCGCGTCCGGATCGGCGTGGGTGGCCGACCAAACCTGGCCGGCCTGCGCACGGCGCTGGCGAGGCCTGCTGGCGCGCGTGCGTCGCCCGCTGGTGCCCGCGCCGGCCACCGCCGACCCGGACACCGCGGCGGCTCACAGCCGGGGCAGGTAGCGCTCCAGCTCCCAGGCGGTCACGCGGGTGCGGTACTCCGCCCACTCGGCGCGCTTCAACTCGATCAGGCGCGCGTGCAGCTGCTCGCCCAGACAGTCCACCAACAACCGGCTCTGGGCGGCCGCCTCGATCGCCTCGCCGAGATTCTCCGGCAGCGTCTCGATGCCGCTGGCACGCAGCTCGGCGGCGTTGGCGCGGTAGAGGTTGCGCTCCATCTCGGCCGGCAGCTCATAGCCCTTCTCGATCCCCGCCAGCCCCGCCCACAGGAAGGCCGCGAAGGTCAGATACGGGTTGCAGGCCGGATCTGGGCAGCGGAACTCGACCCTGGTGGCATCCGCCCGGTCGGGGTGGTGGCCCGGCACCCGGGCGATCGCCGAGCGGTTCGACCGGCTCCACCCGATGTACACCGGCGCCTCAAACCCCGGCACCAGACGCTTGTAGGAGTTCACCCACTGGGCGAACACCAGCGACAGCTCGCGCGCATGACGCAGAACACCGGCGATGAAGGCCCGCCCGGTCGCCGACAGCGACAGCGGGTCGTCCTCATCGTGAAAGGCGTTGCGCCCCTCGCGGGTCAGGCTCATGTGCGTGTGCATACCGCTGCCGTACTCATCCGACAGGGGCTTGGGCATGAAGGTCGCGTAGCAGCCGTGCTGATGGGCGACCTCCTTCACGATCGTGCGGTACGTCATCACATTGTCCGCCGCCTCCAGGGCGTCGGCGTAGCGCATGTCGATCTCGTGCTGAGACGGGCCGTTCTCGTGGTGCGAGTAGGCGATATCGATGCCCATCTGCTCCAGGGCCATCACCGTGTCGCGGCGCAGGTCGCTGGCGGCATCGAGCGTGGTCAGGTCGAAATAGCCGCCGTGGTCGAGCACCTCCGTGCCCGACGGGTCGCGAAAGTAGTAGTACTCCGGCTCCGGCGCCACGCGAAAGTGATCGAAACCCAGCTTCCGAGCTCGCTCGACCGCGCGGCGCAGCACGAAGCGCGGATCGCCCTCATAGGTGGCGCCGCCCGGCAGACGGACATCGCAGATCATGCGCGCCACCGCGCTGTGATCGGTGGGCCGATAGGGGAGGATCGCGAAGGTCCGCGGATCGGGCAGGGCGATCATGTCGGCCTCGCGCACCGAACTGAACCCGGCGATCGCCGACCCGTCGAAGCTCATGCCGTCGGCCAGAGCATGGTTCAACTCGTCCGGCGCCACCGCAAAACTCTTGAGGGCACCCAGCACGTCGGTGAACCACAGCCGGATGAAACGCACATCCCGCTGCTGCACCAACGCCAGCACTCTCTCGCTCGTTGCCATCGGGTCCTTTCCCTCGCCGGTCGCCGCCGGCAGCGTTCCAGATCGACCGCATCCGCGCCATGCCCGGCACGCCGATCACTTCACAAACAGCATCTCCGCGTACTTCGGCAGGGGCCACAGGTCATCCGGCACGCGCAACTCCAGCCGGTCGGCGATCCGCCGTGTGGCCGCCATCGCCGGGATCACCGTGTCGCGCATATACCGCGCCTGGTCGACCGGATCCTCCGGGGCGTCGTGAGCGTTCACCGCCTGCAGGTGCTCGATCGCGTCCAGCAGCTCCTGCGTCTCGGCGCGCACCGTGGCGGTGAGCGCATCGACCCCCGCGCGGTTCAACTCGCCCAGGAAGCGGATCGCCGCCGGCAGGATCATGGTCGCCGCGATGTCCGCCGCCGTGGTCGCCTCGATCGCCACGGTCGTGACGTACTGGGTCAGCAGAATCTCATAGCGGGCGCGCAGCTCGCGCTCATCCAACACCCCGTAGTTGCCCAACGTGGTGAGGGTGCTGTCGGCCACCAGCTGACCGAGAGCCTCCGGGGTGGTGGGCAGGTTCGCCAACCCGCGCAGGGCCGCCTCCTCGTGCCACTGCGTCGAGTACCCATCGCCGGAAAACACCACCCGCCGGTGGGCGCGATACGAGGCGGCGATCGTCTCGGGCAGGGCCTCCTCCAGCGGAGAGCCCTCGGCCAAACGCCCCTCGAGCGACTCGACCAGCTCGTCGATCGCCTCGGCCACGATCGTGTTCAACACCGTGTTGGTGAGGCTGGTCGACTGGTTCGCCCCCGGCGCGCGGAACTCGAACTTGTTGCCGGTGAACGCCAACGGGCTGGTGCGGTTGCGGTCGCCCTGATCGCGGGGCAGCTCCGGCAGCACCGGCGCGCCGAAGCCCATCAGCTCGCCCCGCCGCTCACCGCCCGAGCGCCCGTCCGTCAGCGCCTCCAGCACCTCCTCCAGCTCCTTGCCGAGGAACATCGAGATGATCGTCGGCGGCGCCTCGTTCGCGCCCAGGCGCAGATCCTGTCCGGCGCTCGCCACGGTGGCCCGCAGCAGGCCCGCGTGGCGGTCCACGCCGGCGATCACCGCCGCGGCGAAAAACAGGAACTGCAGGTCGGCGGCCATGTCGTCGGCCGGGTTCAACAGGTTGCGCCCGTCGTCGGTCGCGATCGACCAGTTGTTGTGCTTGCCGGAGCCGCTCAGGCCGGCGAACGGCTGCTCGTGCAACAGACAGACCAGGTCGTAACGGCGGGCGACCGTCTGCAGCACCTGCATCGTCAACTGCTGGTGATCGGTGCCGACGTTCGCGTTCTCGAACAGCGGCGCCAGCTCGTACTGGGCGGGGGCGACCTCGTTGTGGCGGGTCTTGATCGGTACCCCCAGCTTGAACAGCTCTCGCTCGCATTCGAGCATGTAGGCCAGCACCCGCTCCGGGATCGCGCCGAAATAGTGCCCGCCCAGCTCGTGGCTGCGCAGCGGGGTGGCGCCGAACAGGGTTCGCCCGGTGTTCACCAGGTCGGGGCGCTCATAGTGGAAGCGCTTGTCGATCAGGAAGTACTCCTGCTCCGGCCCCAGGGTCGTGTACACGTGGGTGGTGGTGGTGTTGCCCAGCAGCCGCAGGGCGCGCAGCACCGACCGGTTGAGTGCCTCCATCGAACGCAGCAGGGGAATCTTGGTGTCGAGCGCCTCACCGGTCCAGGCGGCGAACGCGGTGGGGATGCACAGCACCGCACCGTTGCGGTTCTCCAGGATGAACGCCGGGCTGGTCGGGTCCCAGGCGGTGTAACCGCGCGCCTCGAAGGTCGCCCGGATACCGCCGGACGGGAAGCTCGAGGCGTCCGGCTCGCCCTTGATCAGCTCCTTGCCCGAAAACGTCGCCAGCGAACCGCCGTCGCCGGAAGGCGAGTAGAACGAGTCGTGCTTCTCGGCGGTCAGGCCGGTGAGCGGCTGAAACCAGTGCGCGTAATGGGTCGCGCCCTTCTCGAGCGCCCACTCCTTCATCGCCAGGGCGACCGCATCGGCCAGCGCGGGGTCGAGCGGCACCCCCTGCTCGATCGTCGCCTGCAAACGCCGGTACACGTCGCGCGGCAGGCGCTGCTTCTGCGCCCCCGCATGGAAGACATTCGCCCCGAACAGGTCCTCGGCGCCCGGTGCGGTCAGGTTGCCGACCGCGATCGGGGCGGTGGGCTTCCAGGTGGCGGCGACGACGGCGCTCTGGCGGAGTCTGGGCATCGTGCGGGGGCCCTCCTTGGGCGATGCGGGCGGCTCGCATGATAGGGGGCCGCCGACCCCGAGCGCGCCGGGGGATGTTGCGCACGTGTTACGGGTCGAGATTCGCCGCACGGGAGTAGCCTTGAGCGTGATGGGCGCCGATCCGCAGATCCGCACCGTGCGGGCCGAATACGAGCTCCAGCCGGAGCTGCTCGAGCGCGCCGAC
>DAOKZF010000072.1:0-8483 GCA_035325785.1 Miltoncostaeaceae bacterium | reverse complement strand
TCAGCGAACCGTGGCGCGCCCTCACCCACGCCGATCCGATCTACCACATGGTGCTGATGACCCGGGCGGGGATCGTCGGCCACCAGGAGGGCTCGCTGCTCGCCGCGGTCGCGGTGACCGTCGGTGCGGCGGTGCTCATGGGCCTCTGGGCATGGTGGTGCCTGATGCGCGGGACAGGGATCCGCACCTGATGGGGGCGGACGCCGCCGCGATCCTCCTGCACAGCCTCCGTCTCTACCGTGAGCATTGGCGCATGTTGCTGACCGTCTCGGCCACGATCTTCGTGCCGCTCGGCCTGCTCGCGCCGGCGGTCGCCCCGCTGGGACGCCCGGGCGTGATCGGCGCGACAATCGTGAACCTGACCGCCATGTTCCTGGTGCAGGGCGCCCTGGTGTGGCTGGTCGCCCACCTGCACGATGGGCGGCGTGACGACGATCCGCCCACCGCGCGGGCCGTGTTCAACGCGACCCGCCACCGATTCGCCGCCCTGCTGCTCGCGGGCCTGGTGGCCGGGGCCAGCGTGATCGTGGGCCTGGCGCTGCTGATCGTGCCCGGGCTGCTGCTGCTCACCTGGTGGGTGGTGTTGCCGCCGGTCGTCGTGTTGGAGAGGCTCACGCTGTTCGCCAGCCTGCGCCGCGCCCAAACACTCGTGGGTGGACATCTGCTGCGCGTGTTCGCGATCGCCGTCACCACGATGGCGATCCAACTGGTCTTCGGCCTGCTGGTGAACGCCCTCACCATGCCGTTGGGCGCCCCGATCGCCGACCTCATCACGGTGAGCGTCGGCGGCACGCTGGCCGCCCCCCTGATTGCCCTCGCCTGGACGCTCACCTATTTCGCGCTCGTGCCCGACGGGCACACCGCACCCCACCGAACGGCCCGACCCGACCCCCAGCCCCTGGAGCACGCGTGAACGTGAACCGCACCCGTATCGGCGGCCTGCTGTGCGCCGTCGCCCTGACCGTCGCGGCCACCGGCTGCGGTGGCGACGCCAACCCGAGCACGGCGGGCGACACCGACGCCACCACCGTCCGGGCCACCGGACCATGCGCGAACGGCGTCCTGCCCCAGGTGGCATCACCCGACAGGAGCTACTCGGCCCCGGCACAGGTGCTCAAGAGCAACTGCGACTACCGCGCCACGATCGCAACCAACTTCGGCCCGATCACGGTCTCGCTGGACCCGCAGGCGGCGCCGGAAACGGTCAACAGCTTCGTGTTCCTGGCCACTCATGGGTTCTTCGACGGCCTGACCTTCCACCGCGTCGTGCCCGGCTTCGTGATTCAGGGCGGTGACCCCACCGGCACGGGCACCGGCGGTCCGGGATACACCCTCCCGGACGAACTGCCGGCCGCCCCCGGCTACCCGGTCGGCGCGGTTGCCATGGCCAACGCCGGCCCGAACACCTCCGGCTCGCAGTTCTTCATCGTCACCGGCGACGGGGCCGCCAACCTGCCCAACGCCTACAGCCTCTTCGGCGAGGTGACCTCGGGATTGGACGTGGCGCGCACGATCGAGGGTCTCGCCGATCCGAATGCCGACCCGAACGATCCCGCCGCCCAACGGCCCACCCGACCGGCCGAGATCACGAGCATCCGCATCACCGAGTCTTCACCCTCCGCAGCGGGCGGTCGCTGAGAGAGGCCGATCCACTAGGCTTGCCGCCATGGCCCGCCCCCATTCGGTTTCGGAATATCTCGAGGCGATCTATTTCCTCGCCACCCCCGTGGGCGAGTACGGGCCGCTGGTGAGCGGGGAGGCGCCCGTCCCCGCCGCCCGGGTGGCCGAGATGCTCGGCGTGAGCGCCCCCACCGCCAGCGAGATGATGAAGCGCCTCGAAGCCGACGGCCTGATCGAGCGCCAACCGCGCAAGGGCCCGACCCTCACGCGCACGGGCCGTGCCGAAGCGGAGCGGGTGGTGCGCAACCACCGGATCATCGAACGCTTCCTAACCGACTTCATGGGCTACACGCCCGCCGAATCGCACGTGCATGCCGACGACATGGGCGACGCGTTCAGCGACGAGATGGTGCAACGGCTCGCCCAGCGGCTGGACCATCCCGAGCGCTGTCCGCACGGCTGGCCGGTCGACCCCCGCCAGGAGCAGGAGGAAAACGCCCGTTTGGGGGCGCTCATCGACCTGCCGGTGGGCCGGTCCGCCACGATCGTGCGCCTGGCCGAACACGACGGTGACCTGCTGGCGTGGTTCTACGAGGAGGGGCTCGTGCCGGGCGTGACGGTCGCGGTGCAGCGGGTCGACCCGGCGGCCGGCACCCTGAACGTGAGCGTCGACGGCCAGGAGCGCACGCTCGGTGAGCCGGCCGCCGCCGGGCTGTACGTGCTGCCCTCCGCCACCGCCTGACCGCTCGGCCACGCCCCGCCGTGGTGCCACCGGCACCGCCGGCGGCTCAGAGCGGCAGGATCACCCCCGCGGGTTCCAGGCCGGGGTCGGCGAGCCCCGGCACCGCGGCGCGCAGGGCCGCCGCGATCACCGTGGCACTGGACCGGAACATCCGCTCGACCGTCTGCGGCGGGGTGGGCGGATCGCTCACCCCGTTCGCATGATCGGTGACGAACCCCAACAGGGCGAAGGGCAGACGCGCCTCCCCCGCCAGGACCACCTCGGGGCCCGCGGTCTGACTGACCGCGCTCACCCCCAACGCCGCCAACTGGGCGATCTCCGAACGGGTGTTGAAGCGCGGCCCGTCCACATGCCCGTAGGTGCCCCCATCGCGCACCGGTGAACCGGTGGAGCGCACCCCCTCCAGCAGCCGGCGTCGGACCTCCGGCGCGATCGGGCGCTCGTAGACCCAATGCCCCCGGCCGGGGGTGTCCGGGCGGGTGAACAGCGTGCACAGCGACCCGTCGGGCAGGCGGTTTGAGGGGAAATGCAGATCGTCGAACACGATCAGTTCGCCCAGGGCCAGGGTCGGGTCGACGGCGCCGCAGACGGTGGTCGACACCAGCGCCACCACCCCCAGCTGTGCGAGCGCCGCGACGTTCGCGCGGGCGGCCACCTGATGGGACAGACGCGCATGCCCCCGACCGTGGCGCGGCAGGTGGGCGATCGCCACGTCGCCCCATCGGCCGGTGGCCACCTCCACCGTCCCGTGCTCGGTGGTCACCTCCAGCGCACGCCGTTCGGCCAGATCCGGCAGGTCGTACAGGCCGGTGCCGGTGATCAGCCCGACCGTCCCCGCGGGGAGGCTCATACCAGGCATCGCTCGCCGAACAGGGTCTTCAGCTCGGCCACCAGGCCCTTCGCCCCCAGATCCACAGCGAACTCACGCCCCAGACGCAACCGCCTGTTGCCCTCGCCGGTCACCACGTCGAACACCACCGGCGCGTCACCCCGGTGATCGCGCAGCAGGCGGTGCAGGTCGTCGAACGGGGTGCGCGCCAACCGATCGATATCGACCCGCAGCAGCAGGCGGTCCTCCTCGGCGCCCTCCTCCGGCACGAAGGCGCGCACCGACTGGGCGACGAGTTTCGTCTCGCCCTCGCCCTTCTGGTCGATACGACCGGTGAAGATCACCATCGCGTCCATGCTCAGCAGCTCACGGGCCTCGGCGAGCACCGCCGGCAGCACCACCACCTCGACCTGGCCCTCCAGGTCGTCCAGGCGCGCGAACATCATCGCCTCGCCCTTGCGGGTGGTGATCCCCTTGAGCGCGCCGATCATCCCGCCGAGCGTCACCAGCTCCCCGTCCGGCCGGTCGCCGACGCTCGCCAACCCGCAGGTGACCGCGCGCGCCAACTGGCGTCGGCAGTCCTGCAGAGGATGGCTCGACACGTACAGGCCCAGGGCGTCCTTCTCCTGCGCCAGCAGTTCCTTGGGCCTCTCCAGCGGGCTGAGCGGCGGATCGAGTTCCACCGCGCCGGCGGCCTCCTCGAGCCCGCCGAAGAGCGACTCCTGTCCCGAGGCCAGATCGCTGCGCCGCCGGGCCGCCTGCCCCATCGCCGCCGGAAGCGCCTCCAGCAACCCGAAACGGGTCGCCCCGGTGGCGTCGAACGTGCCGGCGCGGATCAAGCTCTCCAACGCCCGCTTGTTCACCGCGGCCTGATCGACGCGGCGACAGAAGTCCCAAATCGAGGTGAACGGTCCGTCGGCCTCGCGCGCGGCGGTCATGGCCGCCACCGCGGCGTCGCCGACCCCCTTCACCGCGCTCAACCCGAAGCGGATCTCGCTCGGACCGGTCACCGAGAAGTCCCGTCGGCTGAGATTCACATCCGGGGGCAGTACCGCCAAACCCATGTCGGCGCTGGCCGACACGTAGAACGGGACGCGGTCCTTGGTGTCCATCACCGACGAGAGCAACGCGGCCATGTACTCGGCCGGATGATTCGCCTTCAGATAGGCGGTGCGGTAGGCCACCAGGGCGTAACAGGCGGCGTGCGACTTGTTGAACGAGTAGTCGCCCGCGGCCTCGCACAGGCCCCACAGCTCGGCGGCGACCTTGCGGTCGGTGCCGCTGGCCAGGCAGCCCGCGATGAACTCGTCCTTCAGGGAGGCCATCAACTGCTTGTCCTTCTTGCCCACCGCCTTGCGCAGATCGTCCGCGCGCGCCGGAGAGAAGCCGGCCAGCTGACGCGAGATCGCCATCAGCTGTTCCTGGTAAATGGCCACGCCGTAGGTCGGACCGGTGATCGGCTCCAACCGCGGGTCGGCAAAGGTCACCCGCGACGGGTCACGCTTGTTCTTGGCGTAGGTGGGAATGTGCGCCATCGGCCCGGGCCGGTACAGCGCCACCAGGGCGATCAGGTCGGCGAACTCGGTGGGCCCCACCTCGCGCAGGGCCTCGCGCATGCCGCTCGATTCGAACTGGAACACCCCGATCGCGTCGCCGCGCGCCAGCATGCGATAGGTCGCCTCGTCGTCCAACGGCAGCTGTTCGATGTCGAACGAGGCCGCCTGCGACTCCTCGATCAGCGCCATGCAGTCCTGAATCACGTCCAGGTTGCGCAGCCCCAGGAAGTCCATCTTGAGCAGGCCGAGGGCCTCGACATCGTGGTCGGGCACCTGGGTGACCACGTTGCCCACATCGTCAATCCGCACCGGAAGGTAGTCGGTGACCGGGCTCGGGGCGATCACCACCCCGGCGGCGTGCACCCCCTCATTGCGCACCTGCCCCTCCAGGGGGCGGGCCGTGTCGATGATCTGGCGGGCCACCGGATCGTTCTCGTAGGCGTTCGCCAGCTCGCCGCCGGGCTTGAGTGCCTCCTCCAGGGTGATGCCGAGTCGCTCGGGCACCAGCTTCGCGATCCGGTCCACCTGGCCGTAGCTGTGGCCCAGCACGCGCCCCGCGTCGCGCACCACCGCGCGGGCGAGCATCTTGCCGAAGGTGCCGATGCGCGACACCGAGGTCGCGCCGTACTTCTCGGTGACGTAGGCGACGACCCGATCGCGCCCGGCGACGGCGAAGTCGACATCGATGTCGGGCATGCTCTTGCGCCCCGGGTTCAGGAAGCGCTCGAACAGCAGCCCGTGGGCCAGCGGATCGAGATCGGTGATCCGCAGCGCGTAGGACACCAGCGAGCCGGCCGCCGACCCACGCCCCGGCCCGACCGCGACGCCGTTGTCGCGCGCCCAGCGCATGTAGTCCCACACGATCAGGAAGTAGCTGGCGAAGCCCATCTCGCCGATCACGTTCAGCTCGAACCGCAGGCGCTCCTCGCAGTCGGACGGCGCGCCGTGCGGGTAGCGGCGGGCGATCCCCTCGCGCACCAGGCGCTCCAGGTACTGGAGGTCGTTCACCCCCTCCGGCAGCGGGAAACGCGGCAGCTTGATGTCGCCCAAGGGGAGGTCGAGCCCCGCGCACCGTTCCGCGATTTCGATCGACACCGGGATGGCATCGAGGAAGTCCGGCAACGCGGCCGCCATCTCCTCGGCGGTCTTGAGGTAGAACTCCTTCGTGCCGAAACGGAAGCGTTTCGGGTTGCTCAGCACGTCGCGGGTCTGGATCGCCAACAGCGCCTCGTGGGCGTCGGCGTCCTCGCGGCAGGGGTAATGCGCGTCGCAGGTCGCCACCATCGGCAACCCGGCGTCCTCGGCCAGCCGGCGCAGGTTCGCGTTCAGCCCGGTTTGGATGTCGAGCCCGGCATGCTGGATCTCGACGTACAGATCGTCCCGACCGAAGATCTGGCCCAGCGTGTCGAGTTCCTCGCGGGCGCCGCGCATGTCGTTCAGCGTCAGCCGCTGAGAGACCACCCCCGACAGGCAGCCCGACAGGGCGATGATGCCGTCGGCGTGGCGGGCCATCAGCTCGTGCGAGATCCGCGGTTTGCGGTGATACCCCTCGAGGAACCCGGCCGAGCAGAGCTTGATCAGGTTGAAGTAGCCCTCGGTGTTCGAGGCCAGCAGCGTGAGGTGGTTGCGCTTCTCTTTGGCCGGTCGCTCCCGATGGTCGGGGACGACGTACGCCTCCAGGCCGACGATCGGCGTGATGCCGCGCTTTTTCGCCTGACGGTAGAGCTCGACGGCCCCGCTCATCACGCCGTGATCGGTGAGGGCAACCGCCGGATGGCCCATCTGCTCAACCCGATCGAGCAGACGCGGTATGCGACACGCTCCGTCCAACACCGAGTAGTCGGAGTGCACGTGCAGGTGCGCGAACGGCAGGTCCTTGGCGGCGCGTCCCATACCCCTCAGGCTACCAGCCCGCACCGCCGATTCGGCCCCATCACACCCGAGATCTGGGGTGCCGTCCGGCCGGGGAGCACCACCGATGGTGCCCGTCGGCCGGACGGCGCGTCCCGCTCAGCCCCGATCGGCGACGTGGCGGGCGAGAATCACGCCCCACGGTCCACCCAATGCGATCAGCGTGCCGTCGGGCGACCATGCGACCGCCCGCGCGCCGCGCACCCAACGCACCAGGGCGCGGTCGGTGCGCCGGATGATCGCGACCACATCGGCGCGCGGCTCGCGCAGGTGGACCCCGAGGTACTCGCCGCCCGGTGCCACCACCGCCGCCCCGAGATCCGCCTGGGCCAGCGACGCGGCGGGCGGTGCCTCCGGCAGGTCGGCGGTCGGATCGTCGCCGGGACGGTCCTCGCGGATGAGAGCCAGTCCCAGGACGTCCCACGCCTTGATCACGTACGGGCTGACGCCCTCCAGCCGCGCCTCGCCCTCGAACCGCAGGGTGAACGCGGGCTCACGCGCACCCGCGATCACCTCCAGGTCGCCGACGCCCGCCGGCCCACCGGCGCGCTCGAGACCCGCCAGGGGCAGGCCCACATCGGGTGCCGGGGAGATCATCAGCCCCATCGGGGGAAGCGCCCTCCGGCGGCCGGGGCCACCATGCCACGCGAAGGTCGTGCTGATCACGCTCCACGGGCCGGGATCGTCGGTCAGGATCGGCGGGGGGCCGAGCGGTTGAGTCGTCATGTGTTCACTCCGTCGCGTCCGGGATCGTTATCAACCACGCGCAGCCCCAATCCCCGGCAACCAGCGCGCCGCCACCGTCCGGCGTCGCCGTGAGCACGCGCGCCCCGACGACCCGACGCACGAGCGCGCCATCCGAGGCTCGGGCGATGCAGGCGGCGGGATGATCACCGGCCGGACAACCCAATTCGACCCGTTCGCCGTCGGCGCTCAGGCGAATCGTCTGCGCGGCATCCTCGGGCGCCCGCCAGCGCGCGAGGGGCGCCTCCTGTCCGGTCTGCCACAGCGCGACCGTGCCGTCGGCGTGCAGCGCCGCCACCCGCGGGGCCACCGACGCGCCCGACAGCGCCACCACCGGCGAACCGGCGACGCGGGCGGTGCCGGGCGGCCCAACCGCCGCCCCGACGGCCACCCACAGGCCGCCGTCGCCGGAATAGGCCAGCAGATCCGCGTCGCCCGGCCGAGACTCCGGCTCCTGGGCGCCGCCGGGCGGCAGTTCCACCAGCCGCCCATCGGCGATCAGGGCCAGCATGCGCCCGTCCGCGCGCAGCGCGATCGGCCCGTCGCCCAGATTGGCCGCGACGTCACCGAGACTCGGCAGCACAACCACCCGCCAGCCGTCGGCGGCGTGCAGCAGGCCGGCGTTGACGCTCGCGGCGCCGACCAGAGCATCCACCCCCGGCGGACGCCGGTCGTGCACCACGCGAATGCGCGGGAGCGCCAGGCTATAGACCACCTCGGCGCGCGCGCTCAGACCAAACACCTGGGTTCCGCCGGCAACCAGCGCGGCCGCGCGCAGGGGTACCGGGGCGCCCGACTCGAGCATCAGATCCGCCTCGGGCGCGGTCGCGCTCCCCTGGGGCGGGGCCTCGGCGACCACCCGCAGCCCACGCGGGCTGCGGTCGCCCCGCGAAAAGGCCGGGGCCGGCGCCGGGTCGACCCTCAGCATCGGTTCCCCGGCGCCGCGCGAGCGCCGCATCAGCGGTCCCGAGCGGTCGCGATCCGGTGAGCCATGCGGCTCTGGAGCGAGAACAGCTCGATGAACCCGGGCGCCGCCCCCTGAGCGAACGACGCATCGGCGTTGAAGGTGGCAAGGCTCTTG
>DAOKZF010000071.1:3411-8507 GCA_035325785.1 Miltoncostaeaceae bacterium | reverse complement strand
CCCCGCCGGTGAGCGGCGCGCGTGACATCGCGGTGCATCTGGCGCCCACCGACGACCGGACCGACGGCGGCCGGGCGAACCCGCTGCGCGTGGAGGCGCGTTTTGCGTCGGGACGCAGCGTCGCGGTCGATCTGGACGGCCACCAGGCGGTGCTGGCCGATCGGGCGAGCGCGAGCGCCAGCGGGGTGTACGCCATCGGCACGCTGCGCCTGGCGCTGCCGGAGTGGGCGCGGGCCGAGCGGCTGACGGCCGTCGCCCTGAGCGGTGGCGACGCGGTCAGCGCGTTCGATCTGCGGGCGATCGACGTCGCGCGGTGATCCGCCGCCGGCGATCAGCTGCGATCGAGCGTTTCGAGCGCCTCGCCGATGCGGTCCGGATTCACCCGCGGCACGCCCGCCGCATGGGTGGGGAACGACCGGTGCGGGCGGCGTTCGGTGCGCGCGCGTGCCGCGAGCCTCTCGCGAATCAGCCAGTTCACGATGTCGCTTCTGCTCGTTCCGGTTTCGCGGGCCGCTCGGTCGATCGCCATCCGCACGTCGTCGTCGATGTTCAGCGTGATGCGCATGGGTTCACTCTGCTCACCCCGGATGCGCCGCGTCACGCTGGATGCACCGCGTCACGCACCGCCGGGCGTGTGGCGGTCGACCGCTCAGCGCCCGATGGGGCGCATGCCGCCGACGACGGTGGAGACCGGATAGGCCAGCAGGCTGATGATGAAGACGGCGATCAGGCCGGTGCCATCGGGCCACGGCCAGGCGCTGCCGCCCGGCGGTTGCAGAAAGGGGTACAGGATGAAGGTGAAGGGCGCGCCGATCACCTCGAGCGCCGCGAGCAGCCAGCGCTCGTCGCGGATCGCCTGATTGACGGCGTTGGCGACGATCAGCAGGAAACCCAGCCAGAAGACGCCGCGGGCGGGCACGCCGATCATCAGTCGCAGCAGACGGAACATCGCCGCCAGGGTACGCGCCTCGGCCGCGCGGGACCGCGTTCGTGTTATGTATGCGCCATGGTGAGCGGCGGCGGTGCGCGCGAGGTGCGCAGGTTTTCGTTTCGTGATTTCCCGGCCTCGGTGTTCGCGCGCCGCGCGGCGACGAGCACCGTCTGCCTGCCGGTGCTGAACGAGGAGCGCAACCTGGGGGCGACCCTGGCGGTGCTGGACGAGCTGCGCGAGAGCGGGGTGATCGAGCGGGTGATCGTGGTCGCCGGCGGCTCGGTCGACGCCAGCCCGGCGATCGCCCGCCGCTCGGGGGCGCTGCTGGTCGGCCCGGACGATCTGCTGCCCGACTGGGGGCCGCTGCTGGGCAAGGGCGATGCGCTGTGGCGCGCGCTGTCGCTGGTCGACACCGATCTGGTGGCGTTCTTCGATGCCGATCTGGCGAGTTTTTCGGCCGACTATGTGCGGGGAGCGCTGGGGCCGCTGGTGGTCGATGAGCGGATCGCGTTCGTCAAGGCGACCTTCGACCGACCGCTGGGGAACGTGCCGGGGCAGGGCGGGCGGGTGACCGAGGGCTTCGCCCGGCCGCTGCTGGGCGAGTTCTACCCGCAGCTGCGGCGGTTCCGACAGCCGCTCAGCGGTCAGATCGCCGCCCGCACCGCGGTGCTGCGCGCGCTGCCGTTCGCCACCGGTTACGGCATCGACATCGGCCTGCTGATCGACGCCCACCGGGCGGGGGGGTTTGAGCGGATGGCCGAGGTGGACATCGGGGTGCTGCTGAACGACCATCAGCCGGCGGCGGCACTGGGGCAGATGGCCTTTCAGGTGGGGCAGACCCTGCTGCGCCGGGCGGCGCGCGACGGCCTGTTCGACGGGCCGGTGCCGACCGAGTTCCTGGCGTTCGAGGATGCCGTTCCGGCGCGCCCGCGCGCGGTGGATCTCACGGTGCTGGAGCGCCCGCCGATGGACACGGTGGTCGGGTAGGGCGATGGTGCGTCTGCTGCTGGTGCGTCACGTTCCCCCCGCCGAGAACCACGCCGGCCGGTTTCTGGGGCGGCGCGATCTGCCCGCGTTGGTGCCGGATGGGGTGGCGCCGCTGGACCTCGGCCGGCCGCCGGTCGTGTTCACCTCTCCGCTGGCCCGGGCGCGCACGACGGCCGCGGCGCTGTTCCCGGATGTGCCCGCGCGGGTGGACGCACGGCTGATCGAGCGCTCCTTCGGTGCCTGGGAGGGGTGCACGCGTGGGCAGGTGGCGGCCCTCCAGCCGGATGCGGTCGGAGAGGGCGGCGTGCTCGATCTGAATCGGACGCCGCGCGGGGGGGAGTCGGTGGAGGCCCTGTGCGCGCGGGTGGGGGCGTTCCTCGCCGAGGTGGCGGCGTCGGAGGGTTCGCCCGCGGTGGCGGTGGCCCACGCAGGGGTGATTCTGGCGGCGTTGGCGCTGGTGCGGGCGCCCGGCGCGCCGGTGGATTGGCGTCGGTCGGTGCCCTACGCGACTCCGCTCACGCTCGAGGTGCCGGCGGGGTGGCGGCCACCGGGCGCGCGCTGATCGGTCGGTTGGTCCGAGCGGTGATGAGGCCGGCGAGCCCGGTACTGCGCTCGGTCGCCTGGCGAGGGCGGGTCCGCCGATCGGTTGGTGGCCGGGTGAGGAGCTTCCGGGCGCGAAGCATCAGCGACCGGCTCGGTCGTGCCGCCGATTGCCACGACCGTGCGCGGGTCGGTGTCAGGAGCGGTCGAGGGGGAACACCGTGCCGGGCGTGGCCGCGCGGGCCAGAAACCCGAGCGCCCGCTCCAGCGTTTCAAAGCAGGGTATCCTCAGGTTGCGCAGCGGCTCGAACCGGATCAACCGCGTCAGTGCCAACTGATCGGTGGTTGGCTTATACACGCGACCGGCCGGGAGCAGTCCGCTGATGACGCCCTTTGCGTCTCGTACAGCGACCGGATCCCGTTCGAGCGCGGCCCCGGGCGGCAGGCCTTCCCGCTCGCCACCGGGGCCACGCAACGGTTGCCCCGCCAATTCAGGCAGCGCGGCGAGAAAGAGCGTTTCGTACTCGCGATGGAAGAGGCAGCACGTGGTCGGGAACGGCAACGACAGCGCTTTGAACCACCGGGCCATCTCGGGCCCGTCCGCGGCGGGGCAGCCGTCGTCGTCATCGCGCAGCACCAGCACGCCATCGATTCTCGGGCGCGTTCTGGTCAGTTCGCCGACGCGCTCGGCGTCACGGGGACGACGCACATTCATCCGGATAGGGTTCGGCGAAAGGCGAAGTGGCAGACCAAGGTCAGCGGCGAGCCGGTTGATGAGATTCGGCACGGCTATGACCTCTCCGTGCCCCTCGACGACCGCCAGAATCTGCCGGTGGTTCACGCCGCGTGGATGCCTTCGACCCGCAGCAGCTCACCGGGTGACGTGAGCGCGTCGCGCACCAACCGCTGCTGGCCCGGGTCCATCTGTGCGACGGTTGTGACGCCGTCGCGTCGGCGAACAACGCGGATGGCCGATGGCTCGATCAGATCGAGCAGCTCGGGGGTGTGCGTGGTGATGACGGCCTGAGTGTGGGATGCGGCTTCGCGCAGGTAAGCGTGGAGGATCGGCAGCGCACCCGGGTGCACCGTCAGCTCGGGCTCTTCAATTCCGAGCAATCCCGGTGACGGTCGTTGAAGGAGGGCCGTGAGGATGCCGGCGATGCGCAGCGTGCCATCCGATTCTTGGGACGCATCGAACCATGTTTGCTTCTGGCCTGGGTCTCCCCGCCCGTAGGTGTGTTGAAACTGGGGCGAAAGGAATCCGCCGATCGCCTCTACTCTGAGATCGGAGATGTCGTCCACGGCGGTCGCGAGTCCCGCGATCAGCCCGTCGCGCAGGGGGCGTTTCTTGAGCAGCTCGCGCAGGATCGTTGCCCAGTTCTCCCCGTGCTCGCGCATCGGGGTCGCGCCGTCGAACTCCTGAGGCTGCCGCAGCACGTCGGGGAAGATCGAGTAGACGGCCACCGAGCACAGCTCCTCGTAGAGCGGAGCGAACCGTTCGTCTGCGGCGATGAGTGGAAGCGCGAGACGGCCCGCATCGACGCGGGGCGCGAGACCTGCGGGTCCGCTCCAGCGGCCTTCCTGCACACGATACGAATGGCTCTCGAGGACATTCGGCGACCAGATCGCCTCCTCGGAGAGGACGCGATAACCGTCAGCACCATCGTCCCGTCGCAGCACGATTGAGAACTCCCCGCTGCTCGCATCGGGGCGGCCGACGTCGATCGTGATCTTGACGTCATACGGCCGACCCGCGCTCCAGCGTCCGAGGCCGCGCATGCCGCCCCGACTGGTGATCGCGGCGTCGAGGCCATCTCGTAGCGCGTGGGCCACGAAGCGCGGGACCTCGATCAGATTGCTCTTGCCGGAGCCGTTGATTCCGACCAGCGCGACGAAACGGTCGAGGGCGACGTCGACCGGGTCGCCGAGGCTGCGAAAGTTCGCTGCGCGAATCCGCGTGATCATGGGCCGATCCTACGCGGTCCATGCACGTGTCCATTGCCGCGATACGCGTCGACGACAACGTCCGCAGGCGGAGGCACGCTCAGCCGCCACTCCGTCGCCGCTCGACGATTTCGCGGCGCATCGCGAGCGCATCGGTTGCCACGATGATAAGCGCCTCCAACTGCTCATCATCCATCGACCAGACGGCCAGACGCTCCGATGCCATCGTGCCGTGGGCGTTCGGGTCGTAGGTATCGAGCATCATGCCTGCGACATAGCCGGTCTTTGAGACCGTAAGTTTTCCGCCGGCTGCCTTCGGATGCGTGGCGTTGACGCGGGGTTGTGAGACCTCAAACGGCAGAACGATGTGCTGCGCGCCACCATCGGTCTGATAGCCGTGCGTGTAGGCGATTTCGTCAAGCATGGCTATCCTTTCGATCATGTGGGCGGCCGTGGCGTCCGTCCTGCGGGGCTTTCGGGCGTGAGCCGCTTCGTCGATGGGGCCGCTGCCACATCATCACTCAAACTCCGCGTGGCCGAACTTGAGGGTGGTGGCGTTCTCGGAGATGGTGCGCACCAGGGCATCGTCGAAGCCGGTGGGGCTGATGGCCTCGATGTCGATGGTGATGTTGAGCTGCACGCCGGCGACGTTCTCGAGCGGGGCGAGGATTTCGTCGACCAGTTTGCGGAAGTC
>DAOKZF010000071.1:741-3401 GCA_035325785.1 Miltoncostaeaceae bacterium | reverse complement strand
GGCGGGGCTGCGAGGGCGCCGGGGATTCCTGTCCCGCCGGGGGCCACGCCGGTGATGGTGGCCGCGCCGCCGGGGGCGTCGGGCTCACCGGTGCCGGGTGAGGCGGCCATGGGGGCGGCGGCCTGGGCCTCGGCGGCCTCGGCCGCCCGTTGGGCGACGGCGCGTTCGGGGCGGACGATCAGGGTGCCGTCGGTGAGCACGATGGGGCGGCGGTCGTCGGGCAGAGTCAGCCCGCGGTAGCGCGCGGTCGTCTCGTCGTAGCCGTCGGCGAGGGCGAAGCCCTCCTGCTGCCACAGGATCTGCTGCGGCCCGCTCAGGCCGTCGTCGAACACGCGCCGGTCACGCAGACGGGGCATGTAGGGGTATTCGGAGTAGATCCGCCACAGGTCGCCCACCCGCACGTGACCGTCCTGCCACAGGTTCTGCACCTTGGTGTCCAGTTGTAGGCGGATCAGGTTGGCCGGGTGCTGCTCGGCCAGCAGGCCCTTGTTGCCCAGCTGGCGGCTCACCCGCTGGGCCAGCGCCGGCTGGTTGCCTTCGGTCTTGATCACGTCCAGCTCGATCGGCTGACCGATCGGCACCAGCGTCCAGTGGTAGGCGCCCAGCAGACGCTCGTCGGCGGTCGCGGTGGCCTGCTGGCGTTTCTCGTCGGCCTGTTGGCGCTGGTTGCTGGTCAGATCGAGGGCGGCCTCGTCTTCCAAGATCGACGACCAGGCCAGATGGGTGCGCACCGCCTGTTCCAGATCTTCGAACCGCGCCGCGTCGGGGGCCAGGTAGATCAGCATGTTGCGGTGGGTGCGGTTGGCGGTGCCGCGATGATCGGTGGCCTGGCGGGCGAACATCATTGCCGGCGAGTCCGGGTCGTTGCGGGTGTGCGCGTACCTGGGGTGCAGGATCACCAGCCGACACTCGTCCAGGTCGGGTATCTCGGCCGCATCGTCGGGGCAGATCACCACGCCGGCGAACGCCCCGCGCTCGGCGCCCTGGTGGCGCAGCCGGTCGATGATGTCGCGGTACACATCCTCGATGTGCATCCGCTCGGCCCGGTCGCGCGCCTGGCGCGAGATGTTGGCCTGCAGGTCGTACCAGTAGCGCCCGCCGGCGTTGTAGAAGTAGGTCGCCCGGTCGCTCAGTTGGGCGAGCGCCGAGTGGAAGTTGCCCGGCACGTCGCCCGGCACCGCGGTCCCCAGGAACACCCGCTGGGTCTCCAGGCCCTTGTGGGCGCTGCCGATGGTCGGCGCGCCGCCGAAGAACACGGTGCGTGCGAGCCGCCGGGTGAGCGAGCGTTTGCCGAACAGGGGCTTCTCGCGGTCGATCAGCAGCGGCTCGGCGTTCGGCCCGTCCACGTCCGCGTCGATCACCGCCTTCCACGAGTCCTGCAGGTATTGGGTCAGCTCGGCGTTCACCCCCTCGTCGCGCAGCGGGATCGAGCTGGGCATGATCAGCGGGGCGCTGTCCTGGCCCACCCACAGGGCGTGGATGACGCTGTTCATCAGGCGCAGCACGCCGCGGGTGCGCTGAAAGCGCTCCAGCCCCGACCAGTCCTCGTAGAGCCGATCGAACAGCTCCGGGTGGATCGGGTAGCTGTTGATGATGCGGTCCTCGTAGGAACCCGACCGGGCCTCGCGGGGGAACTCGCCCTGGTGCTTGTGGTACAGCTCGACGAAGGATCGGGCGGTCTGGCCGATGTGGGCCAGCGCCGCGGGGCTCGGGGTGGTGAACAGCCGCTGGCGGACGATGCGGTAGGCCTCCTCGGCCGAGGCGGGCCGCCACTGGTCGGCCACGCGGCGCACCACGTTCTGCAACCGCTCGAGGGCTTTCTGGCCGTTGCTGCCGCCCACCTCCTCGTCGCTGCCCGCTCCACGGGTGGCGTCGTCGCCGCTTTCGGAGGCGGGAATCGAGATCGCCAGCAGCACCCCCGGGGTGCCCTTGACCGCCTCGGTCAGGGCCTGGGCGAAGGTGAACTGGTCGTCGAAGGTGCCGGCCGGCAGGTCGTCGCGCCCCACCAGGGTGCGCGCGTAGGCCACCCATTCGTCGATCAGGATCACCGCGGGGGCGTGGTCGGCCAGCAGTCGGTGCAGCACCTGCCCCGGCGGAGTGCCGGCGGCGTCGGCCTCGGCCACCTGGGCGAACGCCTCGGCCCCGCCCAACTGCCAGGCGAGCTCCCCCCAGAGGGTGTTTACCCGAGTGCCGTCGGGTTTGATGTCGCCCTGCACCGACAGGTGGTTGCCCACCAGTGCCACCCGGCGGATCGCCCCGCCCGCGGCCACATCGCGCCCGGCCAGCAGCTCCTGTAGTTCCTGGGGGTAGGCGGACGCCGGCAGGCCCGAGGCCAGGTGCCAGAGGGCCAGCATCGAGTGGGTCTTGCCGCCGCCGAAGTTGGTCTGCAGGTTGATCACCGGCGAGGCGTTCGCGTCGCCGCTCAGGCGGCGCACCGCGCGGTCGATCAGATCGCGCAGGCCGGCGGTCAGGTAGGTGCGCGAAAAGAACAGCACAGGGTCGCTGTAGTCGCGCCCGGCGTCCTCGCTGGTGGCCACCTTGTAGAGGTCGGCGGCAAACTCGGCCGCCTGGAAGTTGCCGGTCGCCACATCTTCGTGCGGCTCCAGCACCTCTCGCCAGGGGAGCAGCCCGGCGGCACCGGGAGCGTTGACGGTCTCCAA
>DAOKZF010000071.1:0-731 GCA_035325785.1 Miltoncostaeaceae bacterium | reverse complement strand
CCCGCCGCAGACCGAGGCGAATCTGGCGCACCCGCTCGGCCGCCTGGGGGCTGCCGATCAACCCCAGCAGGCGCTCGGTGGTGTCGAGCGCCCGGTAGGCGTCGTCGTCGGTGAACGAATCGTTGTGCGCCCAGCGGTTGCGCACCTCGCGCAGCTCGCTGGCGAAGTTCTGCCCGCTGCGCCCCAGGGTGTCGTCGAATGGGTACCAGCCGTCGCGCAGGCGCCCGGTGATCCGTTCGGTGAGCATCCGCAGTTGTACCTGCGGGTCGGCGCGCGAGTAATCGCGCGGTTCCCCGCCGTGCTTTTGCGCATCGTGGAGCGCCACCAGCGCGGTCCAGGCGGCGTCGCCGGTCAGTACCGGGGCGACGGTCTGCTGGATGTAGTCGTCCAGTTCCGGCGCGAGCAGCTCGAACAGTTGGCCGATGCGGTCGCGGTTGGAGAGCGCCACGGGTCAGTCCTCCTGGGCGGGCGTTTCGGCGAGGGCGGCGGGGGCGAACATGGCCGACGTCTCCTGGGCCTGGCCCTGCGCGACGTCGCGTTGCACGCTCTTGCCAGTGGCGCCTTCCACCAGTTGGCAGAGCAGTTCGCGGCGGGCGGCGAAGAAGGCGGCGAAGTCGTTGGCGCGCAGGTGTTCGGCCGGCACCAGGTGGGTGGCCAGCAGCGCGTCGAGCCGATCGGCGTCGATCTGGGCCTTGCGTTCGATTGCGGCCAGATAGTCGGCGGGGGCGCTG
>DAOKZF010000070.1:855-8522 GCA_035325785.1 Miltoncostaeaceae bacterium | reverse complement strand
CCTGGGCACCCTCTGGATCGGCACATCCGCCCCGGCGATCGGCATTCATGGCACCTACGCCGACGGCTCGATCGGTACCCGGGCCAGCCACGGCTGCATGCGGATGCACATTCCCGACGTCGAGGCGCTCTACGACGAGGTCTCGGTCGGCACCCCGGTGATCATCAAGCCGTGAGCGTGCCCGCCGTCGACGACGGCACCTGGGCAGCCGAGGTTCTCGACGCTCAGGTGCCGGTGCTGGTCGACTTTCAGGCACCGTGGTGCGGCCCCTGCCGAGCGGTGAGCGCCCTGGTCGACACCCTGGGCGAACGGCATGCCGGGCGGCTGCGGGTGCTCACCCTCGATGTCGACAACCGCCTCGCGCTACGACATCCTGAGCGTGCCCACCCTGATCCTGTTCCGCGACGGGCAGCCTGTGGAACGATTCACTGGCAGAATCACGGAGAAGCGCCTCACCGCGGCGCTCACGGCCCATCTCGACCAGGAGTGAACGCACGATGGCGGCGATCTACTTCAGCATCGGCTACGTCCAACCGTTCGCCGACATGAGCACCGAGGCACTCGAGGACGGTGTGACCATCGTGCGCGGCGACGACCAGATTGTCGGGTTGCGCCTGGCCGAGCCACGGCTGGTCCTGCGCCTGTCCGAAATCTGCGCGAAGGCCGGGATCGACGAGGACAAGGTCTGGCCGCGCCTGCGAGCGGACGCGGACGTGTTGGTGAGCAGCCGGGCCGCCACCTGGGGCGGTGGCGGCGCCTAGCCCGTTCGGCGCGCCGGCGCGCGCGCTCCCCGAGGGCCTCGACGCGTCCCCGGCGGCGCGGGCCGCCCGCCCGCTCGCCTCCAGCGCCCGATCGCGGGTGTGGGCCCTCACCGGACCCGACGGTCGGGTGCGCGTGGTCAAGCTGACCGATCCCCACGCCGCCCGACGCGAGGCCCGGTCGCTGACCCTCCTGACCGGTACCGGCCTGGCCCCCGAGCCGATCGCCCACGGCGACGGGGTGCTGGTGAGCGCCCACCATCCGGGGGTGAGCGAACCGCTCACCGCGCGCCCGATCGCCGACGCGGCCCGGGTGGGGGCGCTGCTCGCGCGCGTCCACGCTCACCAACGGCACCCGACCGGGTCCTGGGATGGGTGGGATCATCCCGCCCGCTCGCTCGGTGACTACCGGCGGCGCCGGGCGGACCAGATCCGCGCCCTGTGGAATGAATCGCACCCACCGATCCCGGCATCCACCCCGAGTGAACCCCCGGTGGAGGAGGATTCACCCGGCCCGCAGGATCGGCCATTCGCGTTCGTGCACGGCGATGCGTGGAGCGGCAACATCCTGTGGCAGCCCGCCGGAGAGCCCCTGCTGGTCGACTGGGAGTTCCAGCGTTTCGGCGATCCGAGCGAGGAGCTCGCCTACCTGGTGACGCTCGACGACCTGGACGACGCGCGGGTGGGGGCGCTGCTGGCGGGCTACGGACGCCCGCAGCTCGCACCGCTGGTGGCCTGGTGGCGGCCCCGGCTGGCGGGCGAGAACGCCGCGTGGTTCGCCCGGGTCGGCGAGACGACGCGGGCGGCCGACCTCGTCGCCCAGCTGCGGCGACTCAGCGCGAGCCGCACACCCCGCTGACGCCGCCGGCCCCGTCCGCTCCGGTGGCGGTCGGGGCCGCGGCGCGCCTCACTCGCCCGCCCGCTCGATCCGCAGCGCGAAGGGCTCCCCATCCAGGATCAACTCCTCGCGGTGAATGCCCGCGAACGGCGCCCCGTGCCCCACGGTGAGGTTCACCGCGAGCGTCTCGGCGGCGATGCCGGCCCGATGCTCCTCGATCGCCTCGCGCAGCGGACCGGAGGCATCCAGGTGCAACTCGATCCGCTCCTCCACGCGCAGGCCCGCCGTCCGGCGGGCCGCCTGGACCGCGTGAACGATCTCGCGCGCGCGGGCCTCGCGCATCAGCTCCGGGCCGATGTCGGTCGCCAGGGCGACCGCCAGCGTCGCATCCTGGCCGACCGCGTAGCCGGGCGCCGGGCGGGCCTCGCGCAGCACGTCCTCATCGTCCAACGGCTGGGCGACGCCGTCGACGGTGATCGTCACCGTCTCGCCGCCGTCCAACGCACGGGCGGTCGCGGTCGGATCGAGCGCGCCGACCGCCTGAGCGACCTGGGGCATCGCCTTGCCGAAACGCGGTCCCAGGCGACGATAGTTCGGCTTGAGCACCACCTGCACCAACTCGCCCGGGTCGGTGACGAACCGCAACGCGCGCACGTTCAGCTCGTCCTTCACCAGGTCGACCAGATCACCGACCGCGTCGGCCAGCGCCGGGGAGCAGGCGACGACCGCCTCCGCCAACGGCTGGCGGACCTTGATCTTCCCCTCCGCGCGCGCCCCGCGACCCACGCCCACCACCAACCGCGCGGCCGCCATCGCCTCCTCCAACCGCTCGTCGCGGTACCCGCGCACCGTCGGCCAGTCGGCCAGGTGAACGCTGTCGGGCGCCTGCGGGTCGTGGTCGGCCACCAACGCGCCGTAGATCTCATCGGCCACAAACGGACAGAAGGGCGCCACCAACAACGAAAACGTCGACAGACACTCGTGCAGGGTGGCGAAGGCGGCCGGCTCACCCGCCGTCCGATCCGCACCCCAGAACCGGCGCCGTGAGGAACGCACGTACCAGTTCGACAGGTCGTCGACGAACTCTTCCAACAGACGACCGGCGCCCGTCGCGTCGTACTCCTCCAGGCGCACGGTGACCCGCTCGACGAGATCGTCCAGGCGCGACAGGATCCACCGGTCGATCGCCGGGCGTTCGGCCACCGGCACCGCCGCGTCGCCCGGGCTCCAACCATCCGGCAGCGAGGCGTATGTGACCAGGAACGAGTGCGTGTTCCAGAGGGTCAGCAGGAAGCAGCGCCGACGCGTCGGCGCCGCCGAGGATCGCGCGGCGCATCGCCTCGTCGACCGCATCGAGCGAGAAACGGAAGGCCTCCCACGGACTCTGGGCGGTGAGCAGATACCAGCGAAACGCATCGGCGCCCTGGCGGTCGAGCACATCCCAGGGAGAGATCACGTTGCCGCGCGACTTGCTCATCTTCTGGCCCTCGCCGTCCAGGATCAGCCCCAGACAGACGACGTTGCGGTAGGCGGTGCGGTCGAACAGCAGCGTGGCCTCCGCCAACAGCGAGTAGAACCAGCCACGGGTCTGGTCCATCGCCTCGCAGATGAAGTCGGCCGGCGCATGCCCGGTCAGATCGCCCCCGGTCGCAAACGGGTGGTGCACCTGGGCGAACGGCATCGCGCCGCTGTCGTACCAGACGTCGATCACCTCCGGCTCGCGCCGCGCCCGCCCGCCGCATTCGCAGCGCACCAGCACCTCGTCCACGAACGGCCGGTGCGGATCGAAATCGTCGGGCAGCGCATCGATCGCCCGCTCGCGCAACGCCGCATAGGAGCCGATCGCCTGCACGTCGTCGCAGTCCTCGCAGCGCCAGAACGGCAGCGGGGTACCCCAGTAACGATCGCGGGAGATCGCCCAGTCGATGTTCCCCTCCAACCACCGACCGAACCGACCGTCGCGCACCCGCTCCGGGTGCCAGCCGACCGCGCCGTTCAGCTCGAGCATCCGCTCGCGCACGTCGGTGGTGCGGATGTACCACGACGGCTTGGCGTAGTAGATCAGCGGGGTCGAACACCGCCAACAGTGCGGATACGAGTGGGTGTGCATCTCAGAGCGCAACAGGCGCCCGCGTGCGGTCAGATCGTCGATCAGGTCGGCGTCGACCTCCTTCGCCGCGCGTCCCTCCCAGGGGCCGGCCATCGCCGTGTAACGCCCATCGGGCCCGATCGGGTTGGGGACCTCCCACCCCCGCTCGCGGGCCACCCGCATGTCGTCCTCGCCGAAGGCCGGCGCGATGTGCACCAGGCCGGTGCCGTCCTCGGTGGTCACGAAGTCGGCGCCCGTCACGACGCGCGGCGCCGCGATCAGGTCGAACGGCGGCCGGTACGCGCGACCGATCAGCTCGTCGGCCGCCAGGAGCCGCTCGACCACCGCCCCCTCACCGAACACGGCCTCCACCAGCGCCTCGGCCACGATCAGGGTGCGCTCACCGTCGCGCACTGCGGCGTAGGTCACCCGCGGGTTCGCCGCCACCGCCACGTTTGCCGGCAGCGTCCATGGGGTGGTGGTCCAGACCACCAGCGCCTCGTCGGCGTCGACCAACGGGAAGATCACGTACACCGACGGGTCGTCGATGTCCTTGTAGCCCTGCGCGACCTCGTGGCTCGACAGCGCCGTGCCGCAGCGCGGGCAGTAGGGGACCACCTTGCCGCTGCGGTACACCAGCCCCCGCTCGTACAGCTCGGCCAGGCTCCACCACACCGACTCGATGTAGTCGGTGTCCATCGTGCGGTAGGCCCGTTCGGTGTCGACCCAGAACCCGATCCGCTCGGTCAACCGCTCCCACTCATCCAGATAGGTGAGCACCGACTCGCGACACAGGGCGTTGAACTTCTCGATTCCGTACGCCTCGATCTGCGGTTTGCCCGAGATCCCCAGACGCTTCTCGACCTCCAGCTCCACCGGCAGACCGTGACAGTCCCAGCCGGCGCGCCGATCGACAAACCGCCCGCGCATCGTCTGAAAGCGCGGGTAGATGTCCTTGAACACGCGCGAGAGCACATGGTGCGAGCCCGGCCGACCGTTGGCCGTCGGCGGCCCCTCGTGAAACACGAACGGCTCGGCCCCCCGACGCAGATCGACGCTGCGGGCAAACACGTCCCGCTCGCGCCAGCCGGCGAGCACCCGATCCTCCATCTGCCCCCAGTCGGCGCCCGGGCCGACGGTGCGCCAGGCGCCCATCAGGCGACCCGCCGCACGGGGTGGGCCAGGTGCCGCTGCACCTGGATGAAGTTCTCGAACGGCTGAAAGGGCACGTTTTCCTCGTTGAGATCGCGGGCGAGCCCGGCACGGGCGAAAATCAGGTCGGCGGTCGGCGCGACGCAGCGATCGGACACCCCGTCGCCGATGTACACCAGCGGACGCCCGAGCGCCAGGCGGCGCACATCGTGACGTTTGCAGGGCCGACCGCACAGATCACACGGCGCGCCGCGGTCACTCCACAGCAGCGTGCACCCCTCGCGGGAGAAGCGCGCATCGTGGGCGGACACCTGGAGCGTCTCGAGCCCCCAGTCGGCCAGTAGGCGCTCGATCAGCCAGCGGAAACCGGACGAGAGCACCACCAGGCGATGACCGCCCTCGGCGGCCCAGCGGACGAACTGCGGAAAGCCCGCGCGCAGACCGGCGCGCTCGCGCACCAACGCCAGCACCTCGTCCGGCTCGGCGCGCACGGTGGCGAACTGGCGGCGCATGGCCTCCTCCACCGACAGCTCCCCCCGAACCAGCGCCGGCTCCAGGGACTCCCACACGCCCGGGGTGCCGAACCGCTCCACAATCAGATGGAGCGTGTCGTGGCAGGTGATCGTGCCATCGAAGTCACATGCGATCGACAGGGTCTCCACCGCGCTCAGGCTACCATGACCAGGATGGGCGCCCCCGCAGCGGAAACCCGCATCCCCGCACCGGTTTTCGTCCACGGATCGGGCGGTGACCGGCGCGTGTGGTCCGCCCAGAGCACCCGCTTTGACCGGGCCGCGTTGATCGACCTGCCGGGGCACCCGGTCGGAGCCCCCTTCGACGACGCCGCCGCGCTGGCGGACCTTTTGGGCGACGCGCTGGAGCGCGCCGGTGGACGCTGGGTGCCCATCGGGCATTCCCTCGGCGGCGCGTTGGCGCTGATGGTGGCTCGGCGCCGCCCGGAGCTGGTGGACGGGGTGGTGGTGATCGCCTCCGGCGCCCGCCTGCCGGTACCCGACCGGGTTTTCGCCCACCTGGCGAGCGACCCGAGGGCGGAGCGGCGGCGTCTGCTCGACGGATTCCTGACCCCCGACTCGGCGGCCCACGCGTGGATCCGGGTCACGTTGGACGACTGCCCCGATGCCTCCCTGCTCGCCGACTACCGCGCCTGCCGATCGGTCGACCTGCGCCCGGACCTGGCGGCGATCGGCCATCCTGTGTTGGTGATCTGCGCACAGGACGATCCGTTCATCCCCCCGCGATACGCCCGGGAACTGGTCGACGGCCTGCCGCGGGCCGAACTTGCCCTCATCGCCGGCGCTCGACACATGCCGATGGTCGACGCCCCTCGGCAGGTGAACCGTCTGATCGGCGCCTTTCTGACGCGGATCGAGTTGGACGGATGAACCCACCCCCGCCGACATCGCCGCCGGATCCCCCGGCGCAACGGATCGCGTTGATCGTGAACCCGCGCGCGACGGGCGCCACGGCGACCGCGCGCAGCCGGATCGCCCGGCAACTGGCCGGGGCGCCGGTGGAATGGGACCTGGTGACCCGCACCCCCGCGGACACCGGCGCCCTGGCCGAACAGGCGGTGCGCGAGGGGGCGAACGTGGTGGTGAGCCTCGGGGGAGACGGAACCGCCTCCGACATCGCGGCGTCCCTGGCCGGCGGCCCCGCGCTCTACGTCCCCCTGCCGGGCGGGAACGCCAACGTGTTCTCGCGGGCGCTCGGTTGGCCGGCCCGGATGGATGCCGCGGTGGACGCCCTGGTGGCCGCGCTGCGCCGTCCCGTCGGGCGCACCATCCGCCTCGGCGCGATCGCCTGCGATGAGCGCGCACCGCGTCCGTTCATCATCAACTGCGGCATCGGCCTGGACGCCGAAACGGTCGCCTGGATCGAGGCGCATCCGCGGGTGAAACGTCGCCTGCGCCACACCGGCTTCGCGCTCGCCGCGCTGCTGGCCGCCCGGGGAGCCCGAGGGGCGCCGCCCCTGCGGGTGTGGACCAGCGACCGACCGGATGGCGACGAGCCGCCCGCCGAGTCGCTGGAGGTGGCGCTGCTGATCGCCACCTGCGGGCGCCCGTACACCTACTTCCACGACCGGCCGATCGACCTGCTGCCCGACGCCGACTTCTCCGGACGGCTGCGGTGGCTGGGCGTGCACCGGTTTCGTCCCGGGCACCTGGCCGCGCTCGGCATCCGCGCGCTGCGCCAGAGACCGCAGCCGGATGACGACAACCTGGTGGGCGGCCCGATCGATGGGTGGCTGCGGGTGAGCGCCCCCGAGGCGCGCGCGGTGCAGGCCGACGGGGAGCCCCTGGGCAGCCACCGCGAGATGGCCATCGGCCCGGGGCCGTCCCTGGAGACCCTCGTCCCGCGGACCCCATCCTGATCGGAACCGATGCCGCAACCCTCAAGTGGGGACCCCGGCGACCGACGATCAGAGCAGGATCAACAGCGCGTCGACCGGAAGGAGGTGACCATGGCGGAGGGACCGAAACGCGAGGCGGTGCTGCGCGGGTTCATGGCGTTGGTGCTCGACATGGTGCGCGTCGACCCGGACCGCAAGCCGAGCCGCGACATGATCCGCTGGTACGAGGAGTTGGCGGGCGACGCCGGCCTCACCCCGGCCGACGTGCCGACTGCGCGTGCGCTGCTGGAAGAGGGGCTGCGCCTGATGAAGGCCGGCCGCGAGCACCAGACCACGGTGGCGGCCGGAGCCTGAGCGGGATCGGGCGTCAGCCGCCGGCCGGCGGACTCACATTGTGGTGGACGGCGTCCCCGTGGCTCACCAGCTGGGTCGCGTCGGCGCCGGGCACCTCGCGGAAGG
>DAOKZF010000070.1:0-845 GCA_035325785.1 Miltoncostaeaceae bacterium | reverse complement strand
CCCGCCGCTGGCGGCGACGCTCGTCGGGCTCCAGCGCGCGCAGCTCCTTGAACGTGCGCGCCAGGTAGCTGCCCAACAGCCGGGCGGCCTCGTCGTGATCGGTGTGCGCTCCGCCCGGCGGCTCCGGCACCACCACATCGGTGATGCCCCACCGGTAACAGTTCGCCGCGGTCGGTCGGAACGCATTTGCGGCATCCCGCGCCCGCGCGGCGTCACGCCACAGGATCGAGGCGGCGCCCTCCGGCGAGATCACCGAGTAGGTGGCGTGCTCGAGCATCAGCACCCGATCGGCCACCCCGAGCGCCAAAGCGCCGCCGGAGGAACCCTCGCCGATCACCACCGCCACCACCGGCACGCTCAGACGCAACATCGCCTGCATGCTGCGCGAGATCGCCCCGCCCTGGCCGTGGTTCTCGGCCTCCGCTCCCGGGAACGCCCCGGGGGTGTCGATCAGCGTCACCACCGGCAGTTGGAGCTTCTCCGCCAGCTCGAAGACGCGCATCGCCTTGCGGTATCCCTCGGGGCTCGGCATGCCGAAGTTGCGCAGCGTGCGCTCGGCGGTGTCGCGTCCCTTCTGCTGGCCGACGACCGCATACGGCCCCTCGTCACCGCGGGCGATCCCGGCGATGATCGACGGATCGTCGCGCGAGGCCCGATCGCCGCGCAGCTCCTCGAACTCGCCGAACAGGCGCGACACGTAGTCGAGCGTGTAGGGACGATCCTGATGACGGGCCAGCTGGATGCTCTGCCAAATGGCATCGTCGGTTTCCGACGGGGCGCTCTGCAGCCGATCCGTGATCCGCCGCACAAACCGGCCGCCCCTGCGGGCAGAAACGCTCATCGCG
>DAOKZF010000069.1:0-8542 GCA_035325785.1 Miltoncostaeaceae bacterium | reverse complement strand
TCGGATCGCGGTGCTCGGGGTGCTGGTGCCGCAGCTGGAGGACTGTCGCGGGGTCACCCAGAGCCCCTACCATCACCTGGATGTGCTCGGCCACACGCTCGAGGTGGTCGAACACGCGACGGCCCTCGCCGCCGACCCGGAGCCGGTGTTCCGGGGGCGGGCCGCCCGCGTGCGCGAGCGCCTGGCGACGCCGTTGGCCGACGAGTTGACCAACCGCGAGGGGTTGCTCCTGGCCGCGTTGCTGCACGACATGGCGAAGGCCGCCACCCGCGGGATGATGGAGGGCGGGCGGATCACCTTCATCGGCCACGACCGGTTGGGGGCCGACATGGCCGGTGCCTTCTGCGAGCGTCTGCGCAGCGCCAACCGCCTGCGCGACATGGTGAGTCTGCTCATCCTGCGCCACCTGCCCCTGGGGTTCCTGGTGCATCGCACGCCGCTGTCGCTGCGTCAGATCGACCGCTACCTGCGCCTGACGGCCCCCTATGAGCCCGAGGTGATCCTGCTGACGGTCGCCGACCGGTTGGCGACCAACGGTCCGCGCACCGGCGAATCGGCGATTCGCCGGCATTTGGTGTTGGCGCGCGAGGTGATGGACCAGTACTTTGCCCTGGCCGATCGCGGTCCGGTGCGCCCCCTGGTGGGCGTCGACAGGATCGCCCACGAGCTGGGACGCGCGCCCGGTCCGTGGATGGGGCGACTGCTGGAGGCCCTGCGCGAGGAGCAATTGGTCGGGGCGGTCACGACCGCCGAGGCGACGATGCGGTTCGCGCGCGAATGGGATCGGCGGGATCGGGAGCGGGAGGCTGCCGAGCGTACGGAGGGTCACCTGCCGGAAGGATCCGGACCGAACGGAGCATAGATTCACAGGGGCCGTCGTCGACGGCCGGGTGAGAGGAGGGCTCATCATCGGACGGACATTTCGCACAACCATGATCGGCGCGGCGCTGGGCGGCGGTCTGCTGCTGGGGGTCGGTGCCGCGGGGGCTCAGGCCGCCGCCTGCCAGCCCGGGCAGATCCGGCCCCGGCCGGAGGCGAACATGACGCGCGCGATCAACGCGGCGCGCCGCGCCGAGGGACTGCGCCCGCTGCGGGTGTCCGGTCGCCTGCGGGCGCTCGCGCGCACCTCCAGCGGGCGGATGATCCGTCACGGCGTGTTCCAGCACGACCCGATGCGATGGGGCCGCGGCTGGTTCATCGGCCAGAACATCGCCCGCGCCCGTTCGGCCTTCATCGCCTTCCGTCTGCAGCGCGACAGCGGTCCGCACCGCGAGAACATCCTCGCTCCGCAGTGGCGGACGATCGGGGTCGGCGCGCGCGGCGACTGTCGCGGATCGCTCTTCTTCACCGTGGACTTCTCGGCCGCACCCCGCTGAGCGCGAGCGCGCCGCGACGCCACCGGGTGGCGGTGGTCGCCGTGGTGCGCGGGCCGCTAGGCTCAGCCCATGGTTCGCCTTACACGTATCTACACGCGCCTCGGCGACGAGGGCGACACCCACCTGGGCGATATGAGTCGCGCGCGCAAGACCAGCCCGCGGGTGATCGCCTACGGGGATGTCGACGAGCTGAACACCGTGATCGGGGTGGCTCGGGCCGCCGTCGGCCTGGACCGTGCGCTGGCCGAACGGCTTGCGGCGATTCAGAACGACCTGTTCGATCTGGGCGCCGGGCTGTGCCGCCCTCCCGATCCCGACGGGAAAGAGCGCCTGCACGTGGTCGCCTCACAGGTGGAGCGGCTGGAGCGCTGGTGCGATGAGCTGAATGCCGATCTGGAGCCGCTGCGCAGCTTCGTGCTGCCGGCCGGCACCCCGGCGGCCGCGGCGTTGCACCACGCGCGGGCGGTCTGTCGACGGGCCGAACGGTCGGCGGTGGCGCTCGCCGACGCCGAATCGGCCGACGCCCAGGCGCTGCGCTATCTCAACCGGCTGTCCGACCTGCTGTTCATCATGGCGCGGGTCGCCAACGATGAGGATGTGCTCTGGGTGCCCGGTGAGGGCCGCGAGGGCACCGGCGCCGAGCGGTAGGACGGGCGCGCGGTTGTGACGCCGCGGTGGGGCACCGGCCGACGACCGGGCCCCACCACGAGGTCGTATCTCAGGGGCGAACGGCTCCCGCGAAGTCGCTGCGGTCGCTCATGGAGGAGACCTTCACGACATCGCCGGTCTGCGGAGCGTGCACGTACTGCCCGCCGCCGATGTAGATGCCCATGTGGCCCAGCCCGCGCCAGAACACCAGGTCGCCCGGCTGGAGCGATCCGGCCGAGACCTTCGGGAAGGCGTTGTAGGCCGCCACCGTGTAGTGGGGGACGCTCTTGCCGATGCGCCCGTACACGTAGGAGGCGAGGCCGCTGCAGTCGAACCCAGACGGGTCCGCGCCGCCCCAGCGGTAGGGGACTCCCAGGTACTGCAGAGCGATCCGGGCCGCTTCGGCGTTCCCCCCGCCGCTCGGCGCCGGGTCGGACGAGGACGCCGGAGCCTCCGAGGAGTCCCCGCTGTCGGCGGAGCCGCCCTGGTCTGCGCTGTCGGCGGATGGGGTGGTCGCCTGGGTCGCGTCGGCGCGTTCGGCCGTCTGGGCGGAACGCTCCTGAGCGGCGAGGGCCGCGGCCCGCTCGCGCGCCAGACGCGCCTGGGCCTCCGCCTCGCGCCGCTGACGCTCACGCTCGGCCTCGAGCAGGCGCTCGAGCTTGGCGTTGGCGCTCGCGAGCACCGCCTGACGTTCCTGCAACAGTCCCTCGACGCGCGCCTTCTCGGTTGCGGCGCGTTTCACGTGCTGTGCGGCGGTGGCCCGGTCGGCGATCAGCTCGCGACGCAACGCCGCCAGCCGCTCCCGGTCCTCGCGCAACGAGGTGACCACCTGGGAGTCGTGGGCGCCCAGCCGCTGGGCCATGTCGAGTCGGTCCGCGACCTCGGTGAGATTGCCCGACGTCACGAGAATCTCCGCGATCGACGGGTCGCGGGTGGTGTAGAGCTGCACCAACCGGCGGTTCAGCACGCCCTGCATGCGACCGAGGTTTTTCTTGGTGCGCTGAAGGGTCTGCGCGTTTGATGCGATTCGCGCCTTGACCTGCGCAAGATCGTACATCGCGCCGTTGTAGGCCTCGGCGGCCTGTTCGGCCTCCACGGCGATGCGATCGAGCTCGCCCTGGATGCGGGACACCTCGGCGCGTTGCTGCTGAATCGCCGCCGGCTCGGTGTTCGCCACGCCGACGGTGAACGCCAGCAGGGCGGCGGCGACGACTGCGCCGAGAACGATGAGAAAACGTGGGCGTCTCAGGGGTTGAGACCTCCTGTGCGCTTGCATGACCGCGTTTCGCGGGGCCGGGCGGCCGACCGCACGCGAGGTGCAGGGCCGACGGGCCGACTCGCGCACGCTACACCAGGGCCGACGTGACACCTAATCCGGGCGGGTGGCGTGCAACGATCGTTCCACGCCGCGCGTCCCGAGACAGCCGACCGGGCGGTTTGCCTTCATCGCCGTGACGGGCGACAATGAGCGATTGTGAAGCCGGTTCTGCCCACGCTGCTCGTCGCGGCCCTCGCGACGTTCGGCGCGACCCAGGTCGCGCCGGCCCACGGCGCCGCGGTCATGGGGAAAGGATACGGCGCCCTGCTTCCCAGCGGGACGGTCGCCGGAGCGAGCGCGTCGGCGGCCAAACCCTCCGGGTCGGGGAGCGCCGGCGGCCTCCACCCGGCCGGAGGCGGCACGATCGCGTCGCTCTCGAGTCAGGTGAGTGTGGCCGACAACGGCCCCCAGGACGGCACCGCCAGCGCGCAGGTGAGCGTTAGCGGGGTGACGCTGTTCGACGGGCGGGTCTCGTTCGATCGGCTCGAGTTGTCCGCCGAGGTGACCGCGAGCGCCGCCGGGCCTCAGGTGAGCGTCGACGGTCCCCATGTGAGCGGCCTGGTCGTGAACGGGACCCCGGTCGCCGCCGGCCCGGGCGATCGGATCCCGGTGGAGGGCATCGGCACGCTCATTTTCTTGGAACGCAACGACACCGTCGATGGGGTGAGCGTGAACGCCCTGCGGGTCGAGATCAGCGATCCCAACGCTCAGGCGCTGATCGGTGGTCCGTTCGTCCTCGGGCATCTGGAACTCGGGGCGGCGGCCGATCCGGTGGACGAGTTGCCCGCCGGCACCGTCGAGACCCCCCAACGGCCCCCGGCGACCACCGCGCCCGGATCCACATCCACCACGGCGACACCACCGCCGAGCGTTCGTCGCCCGCGGGATCGCTTCCCCGTGCGCACCGGCCCCCGTGAGCCGTCCTCGTCGGTGGCCGGCGGCGGCGATACGCCCTCGGTGCTCACGGCTCCGGAACCGACGCCGCTCGCTCCGCTGCCGCGCCGCGAGGCCCCGGCGGGCCCCTCGGTTCTGGGCGACGGCTACCTGTTCCCGGTGTTCGGCGACGTGTGGTACGGCGACGACTGGATGGCGGCCCGGGCCGGCACCGGCACGCATCACGGCAACGACCTGTTCGCCGATCGCGGCACGCCCGTGATCGCGGTGGCCGACGGGGTGCTCTCGAAGGTGGGGGTGAACACCCTCGGCGGCAACCGGCTGTGGCTGACCGACGACAACGGCGTGTGGTTCTACTACGCCCATCTGTCGGCCTACGCGCCGGCCACCGTCGACGGAGCGCGGGTCACGCGCGGCCAGGTGATCGCGTTCGTGGGCAACACCGGGCAGGCGATCACCACCCCGCCGCACCTGCATTTCGAGATCCATCCGGGGGGTCTGGACGCGCCGGCGATCAACCCCTATCCGTTTCTCACACGCTGGGAGCGGGGAGAGGCCGCCCCTCTCACACCGGATCCCGCGGCAGGTGGGGGGGACGCCGCCTCCATGCGGTCGATCGGCGCCGTGATCGTCGACGGCATTCCCGAGGAGGACCGCTCCGGCGGCGAGGACGACGGCTTGGCGCGCGCCGTCTACTGAGCGCCGGCCGGTCGGAGCGTCACGGCGCGGGGCGGTGGGCCGGCGGGTGCGGCCGGCTCAGGCGCCGAAGCTGTCGCCGCAGGAGCAGGTGGCGGTGGCGTTCGGGTTGGTGATGCGAAACCCGCGCCGCAGCAGGCCGTCCTCGAAGTCAATCACCGATCCGGTCACATGAATGGCGCTCTTGGTGTCCATCAGCATGCGGATGCCGTTGGAGGTCACCTCGCGCTCGCCCTCCCCGACCGTTGCGCCGCGCTCGAGCAGGTCGAGCTTGTACTCCAGGCCGGCGCACCCACCCGCCAACACCCGCAGTCGCACGCCGTCATCCATGCCCTGCTCCACGGCGCAGCGGCGGATGTAGTCGGCGGCGGCCTCGGAGATCGTGACCGACGCGTGGCCGGCGGCCTGGGCGGCCCGGGCCGCACGGGCCCGGGCTCGTGCGGCGGCCTTCTTCTCCTCCAGGGTCAACGGCCGGTCGGTCGCCGCTGCGGCGGGCGCGGCGGCGACCGAGGCGGGCGAATCAGCCAAAGCCCATCACCTTCATCAGGAACTTGCCCTCTTCGGTCATCGAATCGGGCGACCATGGCGGATCCCACACCCAGTTGATCGCGACGCTGTTGACCCCCTCCAGCGGGCCCACCGCGGCCTGAGCGTCTCCCTGGATCTGTTCGGTCAGGGGGCACCCCATCGATGTGAGGGTCATGTTGAGGGTGACATTACCCTCGTCGTCCTGAACCACGTCGTACAGCAGGCCGAGGTCCACGACGTTGACGCCGAGCTCCGGGTCCTCGACGCCCTTCATCGCGGTCCGGATTTCCTCCTCGCTGGCCATCTCACCCCTCCGATGTTTCGGGTTGACGGTCGGTCCCCGCGCCGGTGAACGTCAGGATCGCGTCCTTGGCCGCCATCCAACCGAGCAGGGCGCACTTCACACGCGCCGGGTACTTCGCGACCCCCTGAAGGGCGACCGCATCGCCCAGGCGATCCTCGTCGCCCTCCTCGCTGCGGTGCATCACCAGGCGGAAGTGCTCGATCAGATCGAGCGCCTCGTTCAGGGGGGTCCCCTCGAGCGCCTCGCTCATCATCGAGGTCGACGCCTGGGAGATCGAACAGCCGTCGCCGGTGTGGCGCACGGCGGTGATCACGCCGTCCTCGATCCGCAACTCCAAATGGATCTCGTCGCCGCACAGAGGGTTGTTCTGATCGACCGCCACCGACGGGTGCTCGAGCGTGCCGCAGCCACGCTGGCTGCGGTAATGGTCGAGGATCAGCTCCTGATAGAGGTCGTCCAGGCCACCCATCGGTCTCCTTGCTGTCTAGGCCAACGTCGCCCGAGCCGAGGCGAGCGCCCGCACCAGCCGGTCGATCTCATCCGGCGTGTTGTAAAGGTAGGCGCTCGCGCGGGTTGTCGCCCCGACACCGAGCACCCGCATCAGCGGCTTCGCGCAATGATGTCCCGCGCGCAGGCACACCCCGTCGCGGTCGACCAGTTGGGCGACGTCGTGCGGGTGGATGTCCGGCAGCGAGAACGACACCGTCGCCCCGCGCCGCTCGGGGTCGCGCGGACCGTAAATCGTGATGCCCGGCACCTCCCCCAGCGCGTCGAGCATGTACGCGGCCAGCTCGCGTTCGTGCGCGCGAATGGCCTCCATGCCGATGTTCATCAGGTACTCGGCGGCCGCGCCCGCCCCGATCGCCTCCGCGATCGGCGGGGTGCCGGCCTCGAACTTCCAGGGCACGTCCGCCCAGGTGGACCCCTCGGTGGTGACGTTCGAGATCATCTCGCCGCCCCCCAGGAACGGCTCCATGTTCTCCAGCAGCCCGGGGCGGGCCACCAGCATGCCGATGCCGGTGGGACCGAGGAACTTGTGGCCGGTGAAGGCCAGGAAGTCGCAGCCGAGCTCGGCGAAGTCGATCGGCATGTGCGGGACGCTCTGGGCCCCGTCGACCAGACACAGCGCACCGGCCTCGTGCGCCATGCGGGCGACTTCGGCCACCGGGTTGATCGTGCCGAGCACATTCGAGACGTGCACCACACCGACCATGCGCGTGCGCGGGCCGATGAGGGCGCGCATCTGCTCCATATCCAGCTCACCCTCGGGTGTGACCGGACAGAAGCGGACGGTCGCGCCGGTGATCTTCGCGACGATCTGCCACGGGACGACGTTGGAGTGGTGCTCCATCTCGGTGACCAGCACCTCGTCGCCCGCGGTGAGGTTGCGCACCCCCCAGGCCCACGCCACCAGGTTGATCGCCTCGCTGGCGTTCTTGGTCAGGACCGTCTGGTCGGGAGAGGCCCCCACCAGACGGGCGACCGCCCGCCGGCCGGCCTCATACCGGTCGGTGGCCTCGGCGGCCAGTTCATAGACACCGCGGTGCACGTTGGCGTTGGTCTCGCGGTAGTAACGGTCCATCGCCTCGAGCACCGCCAGAGGCTTCTGGGAAGTGGCCGCCGAGTCGAGGTAGACCAGCGGGGCCCCGTGAACCGTCCGCCCCAGAATCGGGAAGTCGGCGCGCAGGGCCGTCACATCCAGGGGCGTGGCGGCGTTCACGGGGCCGGTGCTCATCAGCCGGCGGCCGGCGCGACGGCCTCCTCGGCCTCACCGAACTCCACGTAGCCGTGCTCCTCCAGGTAGTCCGCCAGCTCCGGGCCACCGGTGCGGGCGATCCTGCCCTGGTACATCACGTGCACCACATCCGGGCGGATGTACTGAAGGATGCGCGTGTAGTGGGTGATGATCAGCACCCCGAGTTCCGGCCCGCGCAGGTGGTTCACACCCTCCGAGACGACCCGCAGGGCGTCCACGTCCAGACCGGAGTCGGTCTCGTCGAGCACCGCGAACTTGGGCGAGAGCATCGCCATCTGCATGATCTCGTGGCGCTTCTTCTCACCGCCGGAGAAGCCCTCGTTGAGGTAGCGGTCGGCGAACGCGCGATCGAAGCCCAGCAGGCGGCTCTTCTCGTCGAACAACTTGACGAAGTCGCGCGGCTTGATCTCCTCGCCGCGGGTCGCGTTCAGGGCGGTGCGCAGGAAGTTCATCACCGACACGCCCGGCACCTCGACCGGGTACTGCATCGCCAGGAACAGGCCCAGGCGGGCGCGTTCGTCGGGCTCGAGCTCGGCGAGGTCCTGGCCGGCGAACAGCACCTGCCCGCCGGTGATCTCATAGCGCGGATGGCCGGCGAGGGCGTAGGCGAGGGTGCTCTTGCCCGAGCCGTTCGGGCCCATCAGGGCATGCACCTCGCCCTGAGGCACCGTCAGGTTCACGCCCTTCAGGATCGGCGTGTCGTCGACGGCGACCTCGAGATCGGTGATCTGAAGAATTGGGTCTGCCACGGATCTCCTAGTTGACGAGGGGGTGGGGGGGAGAGGGGGTGGGGTCGACCAGCACGCGTCCGTCGCTGATCGTCACCGGAAAGGTGGGTACCGGCTTGGAGGCCGGCGGGCTGAGCGCCTCGCCGGTGCGCAGCGAGAACCGCGCGCCGTGGCGCGGGCATTCGATGCGGTCATTGTCAACCCAGCCGCCCGAGAGTGAGGCCATCTGATGCGAGCAGATGTCGTGGATTGCGCACACCTCGCCATCCTCCAGGCGCACCACACAGATGGGGT
>DAOKZF010000068.1:7147-8567 GCA_035325785.1 Miltoncostaeaceae bacterium | reverse complement strand
CACCAGACCGATCGGCACCAGGATCCACCATGGGCCGCCGAGGATGATCCCCAGCGCAGTCAGGATCAGGCCGTCGACGATCTGGAAGATCCGCCCGGCGGGTGAGGACAGGAAACGGCAGGGGGTCATCATGTGTTCCCGGGACGGGGGCCGGAATGCGGCGAGCGTACAGCCGGCGTGGCGCGCTGTCGCTGGGGTGCCGACGGTGCGCTGTCGGGTGCACGGGAGCGCTAGAGTTATTAGTCGGCCCGCGTACGGGGAGGGAAGGTCATCGGTCGCAGCATCAGGGTGATGAAGATCATCCAGAGTTCGGTTGCCGACGCCGACAGGATCAAGCATGTTGCCGCGCGGATCGCCGCCGCCCGTGAGGAGGGTGACGACGTGGTCGCCGTCCTCTCGGCCATGGGCAAGACCACCGATGGCCTGGTGGCGTTGGCCGAGGAGATCTCCGGCCGGCCCGATCCGCGCGAGATGGACATGCTGCTGTCGACCGGCGAGCGCATCTCCTGCGCGCTGATGGCGATGGCTCTGCAGGATCTGGGGCACGAGGCGGTGTCGTTCACCGGCTCCCAGGCCGGAATCGTCACCGACGACTCGCACACCAAGGCGAAGATCCTCGAGATCCACACCAAACGGATCGTGCGGGCCCTGGACCAGTCGCGCATCGTGTTGGTGGCCGGATTCCAGGGCATCTCCCAGGAGCACAACGTCACCACCCTCGGACGGGGCGGATCCGACCCCACCGCGGTCGCGCTGGCCGCGGCCCTTGACGCGCGCGTGTGCGAGATCTACACCGATGTGGTGGGCGTGTTCACCGCCGACCCCCGCGTGGTGACCGACGCCCACAAGCTGCCGTTGGTGAGCCACGAGGAGATGCTGGACGGGGCCGCCAGCGGGGCCAAGTTGCTGCCCCGGGGGTGGGTGGCGGTCGCCCGCCGCCACGACGTTCCCCTGCACGTGCGGTCCTCGTTCAAGCCCGAGGACGGCACCTGGATCACGAAGGAGACCTCCGACATGGAGAAGGCCATCGTCACCGGGCTCGCCCACAAGAGCGACGAGGCCAAGGTGACCATCACGGGGCTGGAGAACCGGCCGGGGGTCGCCGCCCAGGTGTTCACCCTGCTGGCCGATCGCAACCTGAACGTGGACACGATCATCCAGAACCAGAGCAGCGACCGGGGCGCGAGCGTCAGCTTCACCCTGCCGCTGGGCGAACTGCGCATCGCGCTGGACACTCTGGAGGGGGCGCGAGACGCGCTCGGCTACCGCGAGCTGACCTCGGACGATCAGATCGGCAAGGTCACGCTGGTCGGGGCCGGGATGAAGGCCGAACCGGGGATCGCCGCCAAGATGTTCCGGGTGTTGGCCGATCAGGAGATCAACCTGCAGATGATCGACACCAGCACCATCCGCATCACGG
>DAOKZF010000068.1:0-7137 GCA_035325785.1 Miltoncostaeaceae bacterium | reverse complement strand
CGATCGGCGCGAGGTGGAAAAGGCGGTGCGGGCACTGCATGAGGCGTTCGATTTGGCCGGCGAGGCCGTACGGAGGGCCGATGTTTAACGTGGCTGTGGTCGGCGCGACCGGCGCCGTTGGTGGGGTGATGCTGCGGGTACTCGAGGAACGGGGATTCCCCGTGACCGAGCTGCGCCCGCTCGCCTCGGCGCGCAGCGCCGGCACCCAGGTCGACTATCTCGGCCGGGGGCGGACGGTGCGCGAGCTGACCGACGACGCCTTCGAGGGCATCGACATCGCCCTGTTCTCGGCGGGCGGCCAGCGCTCGCGCGACTTCGCCCCGGCGGCCGTCGCCGCGGGCGCCGTGGTGATCGACAATTCGAGCGCCTTCCGCATGGACGAGCGGGTGCCCCTGGTGGTGCCCGAGGTCAACGAGGACGCGATCCAGGGGCACCAGGGGATCATCGCCAACCCCAACTGCGTCGCGGCGCCGCTGGTGGTGGCCCTGAAGCCGATCGCCGACGCGGTCGGTCTGGAGCGGGTGGTGGTGTCCAGCTACCAGTCGGTCAGCGGCACCGGGGCGGCGGCGATCGAGGAGCTGCGCACCCAGACCGCCGGCGCGCTGAACGACGACGAACCCGCACCCCGGGTGTATCCGCACCCGATCGCCTTCAACGTGCTGCCGCACATCGACACGTTCGACGAGAGCGGCTACACCGGCGAGGAGCGCAAGGTTGCCGACGAAACGCGCAAGATGCTCGGCCTGCCCGACCTGCGCGTGAGCGCCACCTGCGTGCGCGTGCCGGTGTTCCGCTCGCATTCGCAGGCGATCCACATCGAGACCGCCGAGGAGATCGACGCCCAGCGGGTGCGCGAGTTGCTGATCGCCGCCCCCGGGGTGGTGTTGGTCGACGAACCGGGCGCGAACAGCTACCCGTTGGCGCGCGACGCGGAGGGGCGCGACGAGGTGTTCGTCGGTCGCATCCGCAACGACAGCTCGCATCCGCGCGGGATCGCCCTGTGGGTGGTGTCGGACAACCTGCGCAAGGGCGCCGCGACCAACGCGGTGCAGATCGCCGAGTCGCTCGTGACCCGCGGGTGGCTGTAGGCATGCCTCGCGCGGTGGTGGTCGGCGCCGGGGCGATGGGCCCCGAGATCGCCGCCGCGCTGGCCGCCACCGGCACCACGGTGGCGCTCGCCGGGCGCGACCGGGCGCGCACCGGCGACGCCGTCGTGCGGGCCGGTGGATATGCGACGGCCGGAGCCGACGCGATCACCGCGGCCGAACTCGTGCCCGAAACGTTCGCCGAGGCCGCGCTGGTGATCGAGACGATCAGCGAGGACCTCGACGCCAAGCGCGCCCTGTACCGAACGATCGAGCCGTGGTGTCCCACCGACGCCCTGATCGCGACCAACACCTCGAGCCTCAGGATCGGCGAGCTGGCGGAGGGACTGGAGCGCCCCGAGCGGTTCGCGGGGCTGCACTTCCTCAAGCCCGCCCATCTCACCGGGGTGGTGGAGGTGATCCCCGGTCCGCGGACCGGGGCCGATGCGCTGCATGTGCTGGTGGGCCTGGCCGAGCAGATGGGCAAGGCGCCGCTGGTGGTGCGCGCGGACGAGCCGGGGTTCATCTGGAATCGCATCCAGTTCGCGGTGCTGCGCGAGTGCCTGCACATGCTCGAGCTGGGAATCGCCGATGCCGCCGCCATCGACGCGGCCGTGTCGGACGGCCTGGCGCCCCGCTGGGTAGCCGCCGGACCGCTCGCCACCGCCGACCTGGGTGGCCTGGCGACCTTCGCCACGGTCAGCGCGCAGTTGAACCCGCATCTGGCCGCCAACGAGACGGTGGCCGACGAGTTGGTGCAGCGCGCCGCCGCCGGCGAGCCGTTTGCGCCATGGACCGAGTTCGCCGGTGAGGCCGTCGGCGCCCTGCGCGCCCAGGCGTTGCGCGCCGGACGGGAAATCGCCGCGACCCGCAGGGCCATCGGCGGATGATCCGCTGGTCGGCTCACCTGTCGACGCTTTTCGGCGAGTACCCGCCGCTCGAGCGCCCGGCGGCCGCCGCCGCGGCGGGGTTCGAGGCGGTCGAAACGTGGTGGCCGCCGGCGGACGATCCCGATACGTGGGTCGGCGCGGTGAACGACGCCGGCCTGACGGCGGCGCTGGTGAACGCCGATGGCGGCGACCTGGCGGCGGGGGAGCGCGGCTTCTGCCACGTGCCCGAGCGGCGTGATGAGGTGATCGGGGCGGTCGAGGCGGCGGCGCGCGTGGCGGTGGCCTGCGGCGGCGGGGCGGTGAACCTGCTGGTCGGGCGCCACGACGGCCGGCGCACGCGCACCGAACAGCTGGCGGTGGCGCGCGATACGGTGCGGGCCGCGGCGGATCGGGCGGCGGAGCTCGGAGCGCGCATCGTGATCGAGCACCTCAACGGGCTGGAAGTGAATCGGCCGCTGATCGCCACCCCGGGGGACGCCCTGCGGTTCGTTGCCGCGGTCGATCACCCGGCGGTCGGTGTGCTGTTCGACGCGTACCACGCGGCGATGATCGGTCGCGATCCCGGCGACGAGTTCGCGCGGGTCGCGGACCGAGTGGGGCACGTTCAGTACGCGGACTGCCCCGGGCGGGGAGATCCCGGCAGCGGGCGGATCGATCTGGCCGGCTTCGTGAACCGGTTGGCGGCCCGGGGCTACGACGGATGCGTGGGCCTGGAATTCCTGCCCCAAGCATCGACGGTCGCCGCGCTGGCGCGCCTGCCGCAACCGCCCGGCGGCTGAGCCGCGGCGCGCGGTGGGTCTCCGCCCGGTTGGGCGACGGCCTGAGCGGTCCCGCTAGGAGGCTTCCGGGTAGCGGCGTTCCAGCAGGTCCACGGTCTCGGCGATGTCCGCCAGCCGGAAACGGTAGGTGCCGAACTCGATTCGCCCCGCGCCGTGGGCGGTGGCGACCTTGTAGGCGCGGAAGTTGTTGTCGTCGTCCTCGTAGGCGCCCATTTCGCCGGGCAGCGCGATGTGGTCGACGCTCATCAGCTCGAGTCCGTCCAACTCGTCGGTGGCGCGGATCATCACGTCCTTGCCCGACAGGGCGGTGGCGTACAACTTCAGGATCCGCGCAACCTGGCGCAGGCGCAGCCCCTCCCGCAACTCCTCCAGGTCGGCCAGCGCCTGCTTGGTGCTCATCTTGAAGAACGCGCGCCCGACCTCGATGTTGCGTTCAAGCACCTTCAACCCGCGCCCGACCCACTCGGCGAGGCCGTCGGGGGTGAAGTGGTGGGTGGTCAGCAGGTCGACGAGGGTCGCGGCCGCCAGCAGGGCGGCATCGGAGTCCATCTCGGCGATCTGGCCGAGCTGCTCCAGATACACCTCGTGGAGCTTGGGGGGCACCTGCGCCAGATATTCGGGCAGCTCGTAGGCCAGCTCGCTGGCGCGATCCTGGCGTCGAACGGTCCGCTGGCGACGCAGCCCCAATTCCGCGCGTACCACCTCCACCCGCTGGCGGGCGGCGCCGACGGATTCGAGTTCCCGCTCCAGCTCGGCGAGCTCCTGCCCGGCGTGGTCCACCCCGCGCGCTTCGGTGGACGCCTCGATGGCCTCCACGATGATCCGAGCGTAGCTCTCAGCCAGGGCGGGGTCGTCGGCGAGCTGGAGGTGGTGGAGGAAACGGGCCGCCTCGACCCCGGCGCGCAGGTCGGCGCACTCCGGCCAGGTAGCGCTCGGCGGCGGTGGGCTCGGAGTCGTCGGCGAGCAGACCCGGAAGCTGCTTGGCCACCTCGACGGCGATCTGGTACTTACGGCCGGCGAACTCCTCGACCGCCCTGAGATACGCCGGCCGCTGCGCCTGCGGAACCGACTCGAGCAGGGACCGGGGAACGTACAGGCCAAGGTCGGTGAGGTTGGCGGCGTCGCTCATGCGGATAGTCTAAGCGTTTAGCCTCGTGCCGTCAGGTGCGTCGCGATTCCCGGGCGGCCATGATCGCTCAGACGGACGGTACGCCGGCCGCCGACGTTTGGGTGCCCGGCGTTTCGGCGGGTGCGGGAGTTTCGGCCAAACGGGTGTACGGCTGAACCCGACCGAGGATCGGCACCTGGCGGACCGCGCCGCTGCCAGACACGCCGGCAGTCACGGCAGAGCGATGGGGCGTGGGGTTCGGCCCGCAGGTGCAGGGCCGGCCCGTGGGCGGGGTCGGTCAGGCACAGGCCGGCGAACGGGCCGCCGTCGCCGTCGGCACGCAGCGGCGCGAGGCGCGCGAAGCCGGCCCGGATGCGCGGCTCCAGATGCCGGACATCGTCCGCGGTGCGCGCATTGTGAATTCCCGTGAGGGTGTCGGCACACAACGCCAGCACGCCCTCCACCAACTGGCGCTCGCGCGGGGGGAGGCGCTCCCGTTGGGAGATGCGCAGCGCCTGAGCGCGCAGCGTGTCGATCCACAGGCGCAGCTGGGCGCGTGTCTCGGTGAGGGCGACCCGCTGGCGACGGCCGGCGCCGCGCACCCCGATCGCGGTGGCCCACGCCGCCCCCATGCCGGTGAGGGCGAACAGCAGCAGAACCTGCCGGACGCCGCTCGGATCGGGACGCGTCGGCACCACGGCGTCCGCCGCGCCGACCAACCGGTCGACCGGATTCGTGAGCCGGTTGGCGCCCGAGAGGGCGATCCGGGCTTGGGCGTCCGCGTGGGGGTCGACGCCCCAGACCACCACCGGGCGACCGGGGGCGGTCACCAGCAGGGCGCCGCCGTCGTCGGAGCGCAGATACAGGCGCCGGGCGAAGGTGGTCATGCTCGGCGCCCCGATCGGGCCGGGAACGATCACGAAGCGTGCGTCCCGTCGGCGGCGGGCGAGTTGGGAGCGCGCGGCACGCAGGTCGGTGCGCGCCTGATCGGCGGCTTCCCCCAGCACGCGTCGATCGACGTGCACGCCGGTTGCCTCTAGGTCGGCGACGATCGCGTCCAACGGATGGGCGGTCGCTTCGGTCGCCGGCAGCGTGACCCACAGCGCCACGAGCGCCACCGCGAATGCGCAGAGGGAACGGATGCTCACCGGGTCAGCGTAGCGATCCGGTCGGTGGGTCAAGAGTCGGTCGGTAGAACGACGGAGGGGCCGGCCCGCATGCGCGAACCGGCCCCTCCGGGTGAGCCTCCAACGGCGGGACCGGTGCGGCCCGCCTGTTGGTACTAGGCCTCCACGACCTCCAGCACCCGGTCGACGGGCACCATGTGCCGCTTCCACTGCATCGTCTTGTTGTCGATGCCCAGGGCAAGCCCGATCAGCTGCGGCAGGTGGAGCACCGGCATGTTGTACTCGGTGCCGTTGTGCTTCTCGGCCTTGCGCTGGTAGGCGTCCATCGCCAGATGGCACAGCGGACACGGGGTCACCATGCAGTCGGCTCCGGCATCACGCGACTGGGACAGCGCCAGGTGCGACTCCTTCAGCGCGACCTCCTCGCGGGCGAGGATGATCGGGAAGCCGCAGCACTGGGTCTTGGCCTCGTAGTCGGCCACCTCGCCGCCGAGCGCCCGAATCAGGCGCTCCATCGACTGCGGCCGGTCGGGGTCCTCGAAGCCCATCACCGAGGACGGACGCAGCAGCTGGCAGCCGTAGTACGGCGCCACCCGCAGGCCGTTCAGGCCGCGCGGGCCCTGCTTCTCGAGCAGGCTCAGGCCCTCTTCGGTCGACAGGTACCACAGCAGGTGGGTGACCTCGACGTTGCCCTCGTAGGGGCGCGCGCCGGCCTTCACCAGTTCCTGGTTGACCATCTCGAGCACGCGCGGGTCGTCCTTGACCATCTTGTTCGCGCGGCGCAGGTTCAGGGTGCAGACGTTGCAGATGGTGAGCACGTCGACGCCCATCTCCTCGGCCTGCGAGAGGATGCGCACGTTGAGGGTCAGATACAGGTTCGGCTTCGCCTGGGCGATGTCGCCGGCGCCGCAGCAGGTGGCGGCGGGCATCGGCAGCAGCTCGATGTCGAGCAGCGGGGCGAGCGCCTTGGTGGTGGCGTTCAGTTCCTTGGAGCTGAACTCGGCGATGCACCCGGGGTAATAGGCGAACTGGCGCGCCATCTAGATCGTCTCCTTCACGTTCTTCATCAAGCGCTGAACTTCCTTGAGCTTCTTGATGCGGTGCGGGATCGGCGAGGGGGCCTTCCCGTGCTTCAGCATCTGGAGCGCGAAGGGGATGTCGAAGTCCGCCTTGATCGGGTCGGTGAACGGCACCAGGACCGTCTCGTTCAGCTTGCCGCCGGTGCGCACCGAGAGCAGGAACGCGGTGGCGTGGCGGGCGCCGGCGTCCTTCATGCCGCGACCCTCCTGGAATGCGATCCCGCCGAGCTTCTCGATCGCGTCACGGGGGTTCACGCCCTTGGGGCAGCGCTCGTTGCAGAACATGCAGCGGGTGCAGTCCCACACGCCGTGCTGGCCGGTGTAGAGCTTGATGCGCTGCTTGCGCTGGCCGTCGCGCTCGTCGGCGGCGAAACGGAAGCCCCAGGCGAAGGCGGCCGGGCCGACGAAATCCGGGTCGGCGCGGAACGAGTTGCACTCCGAGTAGCAGGCCGCGCAGAGGATGCAGGCGCTCTCTCGGAAGATCTTCTCCATCGCCTCCTTCGAGACGATCCGCTCCTTCTCGGGCGCCGGGCCGTCGGGAATCAGGTACGGCTTCACCGACCGGAACTTCTCCCAGAACGGGTCCATGTCGACGATCAGGTCCTTCAGCGGACGGAAGTTCCCGATCGGGTCGATCTGGAGCGTGTCGGTCTCGAACTCCCGCTTGGTGTCCTCGATCTGCGTCATGCAGGCGAGCACCGTCTTGCCGTTGGTCTTGCAGGCACAGGACCCGCAGATGGCCGAGCGACAGGAATAACGGATGGCGAGGCTGCCGTCCTGCTCGTTCTGCAGACGGAGGATCGCGTCGAGGACCGTCGCGTCTTCCTTGTGCTCCAACTGGAACGACTGACGGTACTGCTCGTCGGAGACGTCCGGCTGGTAGCGGAAGATGTCGAAGGTGGTGGCGGGCATCAGTAGCTCCTCACCTGGGGCTCATACTTGGTCATGGTCACCTCGGAGTAGTCGAGGCGGACCTTGTCGTCTTCGAGGTACGACAGGGTGTGCTTCATCCAGTTCGCGTCGTCGCGCTCGGTGAAGTCGGTGCGCGAGTGGGCGCCGCGACTCTCGG